>JANXRN010000063.1 GCA_025352995.1 Acetobacteraceae bacterium | reverse complement strand
AGACGTACGTTGGACATGTTTCGCGGCTGTCGGCCTTCATGCTGGCCCGATACAAGGTAGTGCCAAAGCGGATTAACCTCGGCCGCCCTGATGTCCGGATATGCCGTCAGGTAGTATTCGGTATCGAACCATGCGTTTGGGCGCCGCCGTTCCTGCCAGCCAACACCGGAAAAATGCACGGCCGGATCGAGGCCTGACTTCGCCGCATCGGGATAGGTTTGAAAATAGAATTGTCGGTCCACGTAGGGGGCTATGACGTTGATCGCAGTGTCGGCGTAAGGTCCCTCAAAACTGATCAGCCGCTTGGTCGGGGAATTCGCCTCGGCATTCGGTCCCTCATGCTCCACCGATATCGCTGGGTCGGTCGCCGCAAGCGGGAAGCGCGAGAAAATCACCGCGGCGGGCTCGGCGACGATCATGTCGTGGGTTGGCGCCAACAGGTGAACCGTACCTTTTGCGTCCTCGATCATCGAGGCGCGTCACTGGTTTGAGGTTGGCCATTCTGGGACCGCTGTAGCAACGTTGCAGGGCCCGCTAGACAATACCCGTGCTGCATTCGATGGCAGGGTCCGGAAACCGTCAAATATCCTATGCTTACGCCTGCAAAATTTATACATGGGGCTGGGATGATCATATTATTGGCATCGAAACGGGTATGCATAACCAAGCCCAATCATTCGAGTTCAAAAAGCCCAGTCCTGGCCACAATGTCACTTCCGTTAACAGTGCGTATCCCATGGGGGGTATCGTCCGCATGTCGGGAAGCGGAAAGTCACACGCATCGGAATTTCACTGCAGCTGTTGGATTAGTCAACCTGATTCCTTCTCCACGCGGACTTTTCGACTGGCATTTTGTGGTACCTTAGAGTGTGATTAGCCCGCTTGCCCTGGCGCTCCGATAGGTGCGCCAGGGCAAGCGGGCTCGCAGAAGAACAGCGTCAGCCTAAGGCATCTCTGAGGCTGGGGGCGGCATTGCTGGCGTTGATACGTTGCTCTTTCCCTGCGTGTACTTCTTCCCGCAGTCGAACGGCTCGGGCATGCGAGCCGCTGCACATGAGACAAGGAAAATCCAGTCCCGGATACATCCTTGTATGTGCCACGACCGAAGCACCGTATCCGACCATTTGAATGTCGTGTCCCAAAACGCGGACATTTTATCCCGCCACCGCGGGCGTCTATCCCAGCATCGGAGTTTGGCATCCCGCATCAGCATGGGCTTCAATGACTGGCCGGTCCTGATAGCGCCGGAAAATAGCCCGATAATGTCCTGTTTCCTCCCTGTTATTGGGCCAGGGAATTCGCCGTAAAAGTGACAGATTTCCGCGGGATTCTAACGATCCCAGCGCCCTCTCCTGTTAAAAAATAGGCGAATACCCTGTTTTTTTCCCTGTTAACAGGGTAATCTCGCAGAGACGAGTTCGCAGCAGACTGCCCCCTCCGCCAGCGTGTTGGATTTCTGTGTCCACAGTTGGCCAAAGCCTTCATCTAGGCATTTGATAAAACTTAAAACTAGCCTCTCAATCCATCGCTCCTATTCGCTGGCAGTTGCCTTCAGTCGCGTGTATCAGGTGGGAATATGGGTGGGAACGAAAAGCCTCCATCCGCAGGGGTGCTCCATAGCGCGACCGATTAACCTGCTGACTGCGGTGCAAGTCCGAACCCTCAGGCCGGGACGCCATGCCGACGGCAAGGGCCTTTATCTGCTGGTGAAGGCAGAGGGCGGAGCGTCATGGGTCTGCCGCTACAAACAGGCTGGAAAGGCCCGCGATGCCGGGCTGGGGGCTGCCCGTGGGGCGGAGGCGGTGCCGCTGGGCGAAGCCCGCACCCGCCGCGATACCATATGGACCATGCACCGGGGCGGGATTGATCCCCTTGCCGACAAAGCCGCCACGAAGGCAAGGGCAGCCGCCGAGGCACAAGACCAGCGCGCCCGTGCCGTGACATTCCAGGCAGCCGCCGAAGCCTACATCCTCGCCAATGAAGCCGGGTGGTCGAATATCAAGCACAAGGCCCAATGGCGGGCGACCCTGACAGCCTATGCCTATCCCCTTCTCGGCGCGCTGCCCGTGGCGGAGGTGGGAACGCCGCACGTCCTCGCCGCGCTGGAAGCCATCTGGCGCACCAAGCCCGAGACTGCAACGCGAGTGCGCAGCCGGATAGAACTGGTGTTGGACTATGCACGCGTCCGTGAGTGGCGAACCGGCGAGAACCCGGCGCGCTGGCGTGGTCACCTGGCCCAATTGCTGCCCAAGCGGTCCAAGGTGGCGGCAGTGAAGCACCATGCGGCATTGCCCTGGGGCGAGGTGCCCGCCTTCATGGCGACGCTGGCCGCGCTGGACGGTATGGGCGCGCAAGCCCTCCGCTTTGCCATCCTGGCCGCTGCCCGGACTGGTGAGGTTATCGGCGCGACCTGGGCGGAGATTGATCTTGCCGAAAAGACTTGGACCATCCCGGCGGCGCGGATGAAAGCCAAGCGCGAACATCGTGTGCCACTTGCCCCGACGGCGCTTGCGATCCTGGCCGACGTCGCCAAGCTGCGGGCGAGCGATGATCCAGCCTTGCCGCTATTCTCTGGACAGGGTGGCAAGCGTGGCCTGTCCAATATGTCGCTGCTGGCGGTGCTGCGGCGCATGAAGCGGGGCGACGTGACGACGCACGGCTTTCGGTCAGCCTTCCGCGACTGGGCATCCGAGCGCACCACTTATGGCCCCGAGGTTGCCGAAATGGCGCTGGCCCATGCCGTTGGTGACAGGGTGGAGGCCGCCTATCGACGCGGCGATCTGTTCGCTAAGCGGCGCGGCTTGATGGATGATTGGTCAACATTCGCGACCACTCCCGCCAGCGATGAGGCTGGTAAGGTTGTTTCCCTCTTCAGCCGTGACACTGCTGACACAAGTGACACAAGGGGGGATTTCGGAACCAGATCAACCCGATTCGGGGCAGATAATGCACCCGAAAAGGTAGGGGGAGGCCGGTAATGAAGGTGAAAAGAAGGCTGATCGGACTGTCATTTGTTTTGGTTTGGACAACGTCAATTCTTGCTCAGCCAAAGCCTGCTTTCTCGAACGCGATTTGCACCGCGACTGTTCTCCGAGACGTTGTGGCAATTGACGTTCCCACGGCGAAGCTAAAAGCGGGGCAAATTCAGGGCGTGATAACCGTTTACCGAGTAGATAAAATTACCGGCGCAACATCATTTTGTGGCCACGGCGACTACTGTTATCCAACCCATGTTTTGAGTAGTGGTGGGTCTTTTGAAGCGCTCAGGCTCAGCAATTGCATGATAGATAGAAGCCGCCCTCCTTACGATGATGGGGAGTATCTTAACTATGGAGTAGAGCCGGTTAGGGGCAGTATCCCGACGGATATGCTGAGGGAATATGACCTGGAAAATAAATTTATTTCGATGGGCATTTGCTCAGCTTGCGCTGGAAATATAACGCAATATTACATCAAGCAACCAACGTCTCGGTGC
>JANXRN010000049.1 GCA_025352995.1 Acetobacteraceae bacterium | reverse complement strand
CGCCGCGCCCATAAGCGCGCTTGGAAAACCCCGCCGCCCGAGATCGCCCTGCGCCGGCTGGCGCGGGCCGAGGAGTTGGGGATGACCTACAAGGAGTACACGCTCGAGATTATGGAGCGCGGGAAGTATCTCTGAGCGCGGCAGCCCATAAGAAAGAAAGCCTCCCAGCCAAGCGAAGTCAGAAGGCAAGCAGTTCTTTTTGTGAACAAAAAGAACCAAAAAAACTTTTTATCCATTCCTGGCCGTTGGCGTGCCTCCCCCGCAACAGCGGAGCGCTCGGAACCAAAGTGGAAAAGTTTTTTTGCTCCTTTTTTTTCAAAAAAAGGAGTGCTTTCTTGGCCTTAATCTTCCTGAGGTAAAACCCCGCACGACACAATATCTCACCTACTTCCGCGCATCAATAATCCGCCTTGCAATCGTCGCCCGATGCACCTCCGACGGGCCTTCATACACCCGCATGGTGCGCACCTTGGCCGCCATTAGCTGCAACGGCAGTTCCTTGGTCACCCCCATCGCGCCATAGGCTTGCATGGCGTGGTCGATGGTTTCGGCGGCGAGTTCGGTGGCGTAGACTTTGATCATCGATGCCTCGGTGCGGACATCGATGCCCTTGTCCTGTTTCGCCGCCGCATCCATCACCATCAGCCGGCAGGCATGGATTTTGGTGGCAGCCTCGGTGATCCACCATTGGATCGCCTGGCGATCAGCCAGGCGCTGGCCGAAGGTGACGCGCTGCATGGCGTGTTCGCACAACATATCGAGCGCGCGGACCGCCATGCCAGTGCACCAGGCGCCCATTTGCAGGCGACGCACCGTCAGGCGCAATTGCATCGGTGCGTAGCCGCGGCCTTCGCGGCCAAGCAGGGCCGACGCCGGCACCCGGCAATTATCGAACACTACTTCGTAGGTGCGTCCGCCGCCGAGCATCTTGATTTCGCGCTCAACGATGAAGCCGCGCGTGCCCCTGTCGACCAGAAACGCGGTGACGCCCTCGGCGCGCTTGCCTTCGCCGGTGCGGGCCATGACGATGGTGAAGTCGCAATAGGGCACCCGGCTGATCCAGATTTTGCGCCCGTTGATGACCCAGTCATCGCCATCGCGCACCGCGCGGGTCAGCATGCCGGCCGGATCGCCGCCGGCGCCGGGTTCGGAAATTGCGATCGCCGATTTGGTCAGGCCGGCCGCGTAAGGTTCGAGGTAACGCTTTTTCTGGTCGTCGTTCGCGGCCGCGATCAGCATGTGCAAATTGGGCGAGTCGGGTGGAAAAATGAACGGCACGCAGGTGCGGCCGATTTCCTCGTTCATTGCCATCAGCGCCACCGCCGGCAGATTAGCGCCGCCATATTCTTCCGGCACGTCGAGCGCCCACAGCCCGAGTTCCTGGCATTTTGCCAGCAACGGCGCTTCTTCGTCATGCGTGAGGCTGGCCGCGCCACCCGACGCTTCCCGCGCGATGACCTGGCGTTCAAGCGGCATCAGTTCGCTATCGACAAATTTCGCCACCAGATCTTTCAGCATCCGGTGTTCTTCGGACAGTTCAAACATCCACGCATCCTCCTGCTCGCCGCATTGTCGGGCGGCGTGCGCGGGAGGGCAAGGGTCACACCCGGCTATAAATATCCTCGTAGCGCACGATGTCGTCTTCACCGGTGTAGCTGCCGATCTGGACTTCGATCAGCGTCATCAGGTCGGTGCCGGGATTTTCGAGGCGATGAACGCAGCCGAGCGGCAGGAAGATATTTTCATTCACGTTGAGCGTGAAAGTTTCGGTATCGCGGGTGACGATCGCGATACCGCCGACCACAACCCAGTGCTCGGCACGGAATTTATGGCTTTGCAAGGATAGTTTCTGGCCGGGCTTGACCACGATGCGCTTGACCTGAAAGCCCGGCCCCACGATCAGACTTTCGTAAAATCCCCACGGCCGCTGCACCCGATTATGGGCGGTGGCCTGCGGTCGATCGTCCGCGCGCAGCCGATCGACGATCTTTTTCACGTCCTGGGCGCGGTCACGATGCATGGCCAGCACCGCGTCTTCGGTGACCACCAGAACCGCGTCATCCAACCCGACAATCGCTGCCAGCGCGCGGTCAGTGCGGACGTAACAATTGGCGGCGTCTTCCACCATGGCGTCGCCAACCAGGACATTGCCGGCGGCATCCTTGGCGCCGAGTTCCCACATTGCCGCCCAACTGCCGACATCAGTCCAGCCCGCCGAAGTTGGCACCACGACGGCGCGATCGGTGCGCTCAGCGACGGCAAAATCGATGCTGATCGACTTGCATGCCGTGAAGGCCACCGGTTCAAGACGGATGAAATCAGGGTCTTCCCGCCGGCCCGCCAAGGAAGCACGGACGGAGGCGACAACCCCCGGCTCGAACCGCTCCATTTCCGCGATCAGCGTCGCGGCGGTGAAGACGAACATGCCCGAATTCCACAAATGCCGTTCACCGGCAACGAAGGCAGCGGCAGTCGCGGCATCGGGCTTTTCGACAAAGCGCGCCACCACGCTGGCGCCCGCAAGGCCGGGAAGTGCGCCACCGACTTCGATATAGCCATAGCCGGTTTCGGGCTTGGTCGGCTGCATCCCGAAGGTGACGATCTTGCCAGCGCGGGCGGCCGCGACTGCAATGGCAAGGGCGGCATGCAACGCGGGCAGATCATCGACCGCATGGTCGGCCGCCATCATCCATAGCACCGCATCAGGCGTGTGGTCAGCCACCAGCAAGGCCGCCGCCAGGATCGCCGGGGCGGAATTGCGCCCGACTGGTTCAAGCACGATGCGGCTGCCGGCCACGCCTGCTTCGCGCAATTGTTCGGCGACCAGGAAGCGGTGATCGTCATTGCACACCACCACGGGGGCGGCGAACCCCGCCCCCATCGCGCGCGCCGCGGTTGCCTGGATCATCGTGTCGGCACCCAGCAAGGCGCAGAACTGCTTGGGCAGGCTCGCCCGCGAGACCGGCCATAGCCGCGTGCCGCTGCCGCCCGACAAAATGACAGGAACTATTGGGGTAGCTGAATGCGATGACATATCAAATATCCGCCTGCTGATGCGCCAAGCCTATAGATAGACCATGGTGCGGCTGTCCAGCATCGGCATGGTCTGCCATGATAGGGCCGCGAAAACATTGAGAGATCGTTTATGTCCAGCTTCGCCAACGACCCGCAAACTGCCATCCGCGACATCGTCGCCGCGATCGAACCCGGCCTGATCGAAATCCGCCGGGACATCCACGCCCACCCCGAACTGGCGTTCGAGGAAGTGCGCACCGCCGGCGTGGTCTCCCGCGAACTCACGCGGCTTGGCATCGCGCACCAGACCGGGGTGGCCAAAACCGGAGTCGTCGCGCTCATCGAAGGCGGGCGGCCGGGCAAGGTGCTGATTATCCGCGCCGACATGGACGCGCTGCCGATCCACGAACAGACCGGCCTGCCCTGGGCCAGCACGATCGATGGCAAGATGCATGCCTGCGGCCATGACATCCACACCACCACGTTGCTGGGCGTCGCCGCCGTGCTGCGGGACCTGGCCCCGCAACTGGCCGGCACGGTGAAGCTGGTGTTCCAGCCGGCCGAGGAAGCCATTGGCGGCATGCAAGTCATGCTGGATGAAGGCATCTTGCACGGGCCGGACGTCGATCTGGCGCTCGGCTTTCACAACCGCCCGGCATCGCGCGCTGGCATTTTCAACTTCACCCGCGGGCCGGGGCTGGCGGCGGCCGATTCGTTCGAAATCACCGTGCGCGGCAAATCCGGCCACGCCGCCCAGCCGCATAATTCGATCGACCCGATCGTCGCTGCGGCGCAACTGGTCACCCAGTTGCAAACCGTGGTTTCCCGCGAGGTCAATCCGCTGCACCCGGTGGTGGTCACCGTCGGCGCGATTAATGGCGGCCATGCCCACAACATCATCCCCGACAGCGTGAAGCTGATGGGCACCGTGCGCACCTTGCACGATGCCGCGCGCGACATCGCCGAAGCCGCCATCGGGCGGCTGTGCGCGGCGATCGAGGCGAGCCATCGCACCCCCACCACGCTGGCCTATCATCGCGGCGTGCCGCCGATGGTCAATGATGATCGCGTCATCGATCCCACCATCGCCGCCGTCGCCAAGCAGTTCGGTGCCGACGCGGTGGTGGAAATCGGGCCCAGCATGGGCGCGGAGGATTTCGCCCTGATGAGCCGGAAAGTGCCGAGCTTTCAGCTTGGAATTGGCTCTGGCGCCGAGGGTGGCACTGCCGGGCTGCATAATTCGGGCTATGCGCCGGATGAGGCTTGCATTGGGCTTGGGGTGCAGGCTTTGTCGCGGGCGGCGATGGAGATTTTGGCTTAAGGAAGCGTGTTCTTTTTGTGAACAAAAAGAACCAAAAAAACTTTCTATCCGTTGGCGCACCGCTGCTTGTGCGAACCCGGAACCAAAGTGACAAAGTTTTTTTGCTTCTTTGTTTTCAAACAAAGAAGAGTCTTGCTTATCCTTCCCTAAGGTTCTTGAGATGACTTCACCCCTAAAAATCTGTGTCTTCGGCGCCGGCGCCATCGGTGGCCACCTCGCCGCCCGCTTTGCCGCCAACGGCGCGGATATGTCCGTTGTCGCGCGCGGTGCCCAGGGTGCAGCGATCGAGGCCAACGGCTTGACCGTGCGCACCCCAACCGAAACCCTGACCTGCCGGCCCAGGGTCGGCACACCGTTCGAGCTAGGCACGCAGGATTTTGTGGTGATTGCCACCAAGGCCCCTGCCCTGCCGTCGGTCGCCGCCGCGATAGCGCCGTTGCTTGGGCCGGATACGGCGGTGATATTCGCGATGAACGGAGTGCCGTGGTGGTATTTCCACGCCCATCCCGGCCCGCACGCTGATCGCCGGCTACGGAGTGTCGATCCAGGCGACGCGATCTGGCAGGCAATCGGCCCGGCGCGGGCGATCGGCGGGGTGGTCTATTCGTCCTGCGAAGTGACCGCGCCCGGGGAAATCCAAGTTGATAACGCCACCAGCCGTCTGGTTCTGGGGGAACCTGGCGGGCAAATGACCGCCCGCCTGGCCCGGATTGCCGCCGCCTTGCGTGGCCCGGCGATGATGGCCGATGAAACCGCCGACATCCGCACCGCGCTGTGGACCAAGCTGCTGATGAATTTATCGAGCGGCCCGATTGCAGTGCTGACCAGTTCGGCGCCCAAAGCCTATCTGACCGATCCTGCCTGTGAGGTCGCAATCCGGGCGATCTATGCCGAGGGCATGGAAATTGCCCAGGCATTCGGCTGCGCGCCGGTGGTAGATATTGATCGCGCGCTTGGCTTCAGCCGCAAGATGACCCATCGGCCGAGCATTTTGCAGGACCTCGATCTCGGGCGGCCGATGGAAATTGACGGAATTTACGGCGCTACGCTTGAAATGGCACGGCTCGGCGGTGTTCCAACTCCGATGCTCGATCTGCTGGTCGGGCTGGTGAAACTGCGTGCCCGGGCGGCGGGTTTGTATTAGGTCTGATCCAGAAGATCGGACAGGTATTTCAGAGGACGTTATGGGCATTTGGCTGAGCGAAAACCGCACCCGCAACATCGTTGTCGGGGTTCTGCTGCTGGCGACGCTGGCATTTTTTGCCTTTGGCGACTGGCGCTTTGTCTGGGACAAGGGCATGCGCTATTTGCTGTCGCGCCAGGATGCGATTTTCACCCAGAATACCGGGATCTATCTGATCGGCATTGCGCTGGTCCTGCTGATCGAAATCCCTCTGCTCGGCTGGCCGCAATCGAGCCTTTACCGGCTATGCCACCCGAGCAAATCCACCGTGGTCGATCTTGTTTGTTTCGCAATCGGCATCCTGAAGATCGGCGGCATTGGCATTCTGATCTTCACCCTTGGCCTCGCCGATATCGCGCTGAAATTGCTCGATCCGATCATACCAAAAGGCGTCCTGAGTTTCAGCAATCCCTTGCTCGAACTGATTTGGTTGATGGTGGCTGTCGACTTCTGCAAATACTGGATCCATGTCGTCCAACATAAATGGAAAGTCTGGTGGGAATTGCACAAATTCCACCACTCGGCGGAAGAATTCAACGTCATCACCACGTCCCGCGATCACCCGACCGATGAAGCCGCGATCGCCGTCGCGCTGGCCATCCCGGTGGCACTGCTTGGCGGCAAGGCCGATCAGTTCCTGTTGCTGAGCGTGCTGGGCGCAATGCATGCCGGCCTTACCCATTCAATGCTGCCGTGGAATTTCGGCTGGATCGGACGTTGGATTCTGGTGTCCCCGATTGGCCACCGCATCCATCACTCGGCAATCCCCGAGCAGTTCGATAAGAATTACGGCATGATTTTCATTTTCTGGGATCGGATTTTCGGCACTTATTACGGTGGCGCGCTGGTGAACCAGACCGTGACGGTTTCAGAAAATGTCTACAATAAGCGCTCGATCATCTGGGACTATATTGAGTGTCCAAAGCGCATGCTGCTGGCCTTGTTCGGGCGCAAACCGGCGCAACCAGCGGAATAAGCTCTCACTCCGACCGCGATGTCCGCATGATCTCGGAAAACCCGAACAGCAGCAGCAACAAGCCCAGCACCACTTCAACCGACGCCAGGCCGCGCACCAGCGGGCCGAGCGGGGTGATATCGCCATACCCCACCGTCGCGATGGTGATGACACTGAAATAAAGTGCGTCGGCAAAACTGATATGCGCCGGGTGGCCCAGCACCACGAACGCGGGCGTAGCAAGCGTCAGATCGGCAATCCGGTAGAGGCAGGCGAACACCACCACCAGCAGCGAATAAAAGGTCAGGAACGCCATCACCGGCATTAGCAGCCGGTCCAGCCGCGCCGTCACGCTTTCGAACACCAGCGCAATATCGATCAGCAGCACCACCACTTCGCGCGCCGCATAGGCAACGGTTGCCGCGATCACCGCCATGGCACCGATCAGCAGCCGGCCTTGCATATCGGGCGGCAGGCCGAGTTTGGGCAACGCAAACGATGCCGCCCCGACGACCGCCAGCATCGGAATCCAGCGATCGAGCCGCGGCAGATGCACCACATCCTGGCTGCGCCGCGCATGGATACTGGCGGCCACGCGACGCCGACGGGCGAAGCAGCCGAACAGGAAGCCCGCGACCGGCAGAGCGACCGCGAGCATGGAGGCCGGTTCGGAAGCATCGGCGAAATTGGCATCACGGAAATAGACGAACACGCAGACATAGACCGCGAGCGCATTGGCGACGGTGACCCCGAAATGCGATCCGCCTGGGAAGATCAGATAAAAGAAGCCGAAGCCCAGCCCACAAATCACCAAGGCTGCGGCTGCGACGCCGAAGTCAGCGCCAATTCCCGCCGTGACCAGCCCGATCAGCACCAAGGTGAACAGCACCGCCCGCAGCCAGTGCCGATCAACCCGATGCAAATGCCGCTTGATCACCCGCCGATGATCCGGGCCGCGGCCACCATGCGCGCTGCCGCGTCGGACAAGGTCAGCCCGCCTTCAACCCGGCGGATGGTTTCGGCTTCCGCCACCCTGATGCGCGCCAGGGTCACCAGCACCGCTTCGGCCATGTCGATCGGGACCACCACCACGCCGTCCTCGTCACCCACCACAATATCGCCCGACCGGACATGCACGCCGCCAAGATTGATCGGTGCCCCCACCGTGCCCGGCCCGTTCAGCGCCGGCGAGTTCGGCGAAATCCCCAAGCAGTAAACCGGCAGACCAGTGGCCAAAATCCCCGCCTTGTCGCGCGCCAGCCCATCGGTCACAAACGCCGCGACGCCTTTGTTACGCATCATCCCCGCCGCGATGTCGCCCAATACAGCCGTGCTGGTGAAACTATCGGTCGCAATCATGATCACGTCGCCCGCTTGGGCTTCATGCACCGCACCAAACATCGCCGCGATATCGGCCGGATATGCCGCCCCGGTCAGCGCGCAGCCGACAAAGCTCGAACCCGGATCAAGCGGCTTGATCCGGTAATCGACCGCCCCGCGCCCTTCCATCGCATCGACCAGATGGGACGTCTGGGCGCCGCGAAACGCCTCGATCAGCCGCTTGTCCGGCCGGCTCCAGCCACGATGAATGGTCAGCATGGGCGGGTTTTCGATCATCGGGCGCTCCTGTTTGACGTTTCCTCCCCCCAGCATGGGCGAAGGCCGCGTGCAAAACCAGTCACCCCCGCGCCCAGCCGATCGCCGCCAGCGCCAGCGCATCAATGCTATCGACCAACGGAACCCCCAAGGATTGCCAAGGCCCGGCCTGGATCCCGAGCGGGATTTCGGTGCAGCCCAGCACCACCGCTTGCGCACCCCGGCCCGCCAAGGCCGTTACGGTTTCGGCCAGCGGCGCGTAGGCTTCGGCCACGCGGTTGGCCTTCACCATGCCAATCGCCGGCGTCACCTTGTCGCGCATTTCGAGGTCGGTGGGCTGAATGCAGGTCCAACCCGCTGCCTCAAACCGGTCGTGATAAAGCCGCATCGCCAAGGTGCCGGCGGTGCCCATGATCCCGATTGTCCCGCTTGGGGTGTGCTGGCGCAGGGCGGTGGCGGCCGCATCGACGATATGGAGAACCGGCAAGCCCTCCGCCGCCATCTCCTCGTACCAGCCATGCGCGGTGTTGCAGGGGATGGCGATCGCCCCGCACCCTGCCGCCCGTAACCCACGCACCCCGCGCAACATGGCGGGCAACGGGTTTTCCCCGCCGCCAAGTCTGCCCTTTGACCGATCCGGCACCCTTGGGTCAGACCATAGCACTGCAGGCACATGGTCCTGGTCGCGCGCCGCCTGCGTCAGTAAGGTCAGCCGCAGCATGAACTGCGCACTCGCCAGCGGGCCCATGCCGCCCAGCACACCCAGAATGCGGTCCGTCATCGGGTTCCTTTCGAAATTCTTCCGCAGGCCGGCCTAAGCTGACCTATCGCGCTGACACCAGCACCGGTTTTTCCCGATAGAGCTGTGGGAACAACCGCTGGAGGTCCTCGATCTTAGGCAGATCATAGTACGCGATGTAAGGGCTGCCCGGATTTAGGGTCAGATAATCCTGATGATAGGCCTCGGCCGGGTAGAAGATTTTATCGGGCTCGATCCTTGTGGCAATCGCCGAATGGAACAGTTTGGCCCCGTCCAGCTGGGCGATATAGGACGCCGCCAGCCGCGATTGCGCCGGGTTGGCGGGAAAGATCGCCGAGCGATACTGGGTGCCGACATCGGGGCCCTGCCGGTTCAACTCGGTCGGGTCGTGCGCCACTGAAAAATAGATCTGCAGCAACTTGCCATAGCTGATCTTGCGCGGATCATAGGTAATCCGGACCGCTTCGGCGTGCCCGGTGCGGCCGCTGCCCACCGCTTCATACTGCGCGGTGCTTTGCGCGCCACCCGCATAGCCGGAAACCGCGCTGGTTACGCCCTCAACCCGCTGGAACACGCCCTGCACGCCCCAAAAGCAGCCGCCGGCGAAGACCGCCACCTCGGTCGAGGCAGCCCCCGGCGCCTCATCGACCAGCGGCGCCGGCGTCAGGCGCGCGCTCTCGGCCGCAGACCGCGAGGCCGACAAGCCCCCGATCGCGGTGGCCAGCAGCGCCAGCCCGACCAAAGCCGGGGTGGCAAAATTCGCAAAGCGTCGCATGGCATGCTCCTGTGTCATCATGTGCGGACGAAAGACGCGCGAAACCGCCAAACATGACGCGCGTGACGCAAACTTAATCCCCCACCCGCAGCCCGAACATTTCGCGCAGGCGGGACAGGCCCAGCGGCGTCACTTCCACTGCCCGGGTCCCCGCCACTTTGCGCACCCAGCCCAGGGCCACGCAATGGGTACACAGCGCCGCGCCGAGCAGCAGGCCAGGCGTGGTCTTGTCGCAGCCGCCCATCAGAACCACCGCGTCCACCGGGTGGGACCGCAAAAGCTCCTCGGTCTCCATTGCCAGCATGTTGCGAACATCATCGGGGCCGGCATATCGGGGATGTACCAGCTTTATCGTCTGCGCGAACTCGGCCTGCGCGTCCGCGTGCTGGAAGCCGGCAGCGGGGGCGGCGGCACCTGGTACTGGAACCGCTATCCAGGCGCGCGGTTTGATTCGGAAAGCTATTCCTATGCCTACTCGTTTTCGTAGGACCTGCTCGATGAATGGGATTGGTCCGAACATTTCGCTGGGCAACCGGAAACATTGCGCTACCTGAACCATGTTGCCGACAAATTCGATTTGCGGCGTGACATTCAATTCCATGCCTCGGTCGCATCGGCGTACTACCGGGAACCAACACATCATTGGGACGTGACGCTGGAAAATGGCGAACGGCTTTGTGCGCGCTTCCTGGTCACCGCGCTTGGTCCGCTATCGGCCCCCACCCTGCCGCGCATTCCTGGCATTGACAGTTTCCAGGGCCAGTCCTGCCACACTGCGCGCTGGCCACACGAAAAGATGGACTTCGCCGGCAAGCGGGTGGCGGTGATCGGCACTGGCGCCACCGGCATTCAGACCATCCAGGAGGTCGCCAAAACCTGCGGACATCTGACCGTGCTCCAGCGTACCCCGAACTGGTCGACGCCGCTACATGACAGCCCCATCGACGCGGAAGAAATGACGAAACTGCGCGCCGGCTACGATGACATGTTCCAGCGCTGCCGCGAAACCTTCGCCTGCTTTCTGCACACTGCCGACCCGCGCAACACGTTCGACGTTACCGAGGAAACCCGCCAGGCCTTCTGGGAGGAACTTTACGCATCCCCCGGTTTTGGTATCTGGATCGGCAATTTCCGCGATATTTTGACCGACCGCGCCGCCAATGCCGCGATCAGCGCCTTCGTCGCCGACAAGATCCGCGGCCGGGTCAAAAACCAGGTGATCGCCGAAAAGCTCATCCCCAAAAATCACGGCTTCGGCACCCGCCGCGTGCCGATGGAGACCGGCTATTTCGAAGTCTACAACCAAAATAATGTCACGCTGGTGGACCTGACCGAAACCCCGATCGAGCGCATCACCGAGACCGGCATCAAAACCCGCGATGCCGAACGGGACTTCGACATTATCATCTATGCCACCGGGTTTGATGCCATCACCGGCGCGTTTGACCGCATCGATATTCGTGGCAGCAATGGCATCGTCCTTAAGGATCGTTGGAAAGCCGGCCCGGAAACCTATCTCGGCATGACCGTCGATGGCTTCCCCAACATGGCCATGCTGGTCGGGCCGCACATGGCGCTGGGCAATATTCCGCGCACCATCGCATATAATGTCGAATGGGTGGCGAACCTGCTGCGCTATGCGCGGGACCATCATATCACCCGCTTTGAAGCCAATTCCGCTGATGTGCAAAGCTGGACCGCGCATGTGAAGTCGCTCGCAGAAGGCAATCTGATGTTCGAGGTCAATAGCTGGATGACCGGGATCAACACCAATATCGACGGCAAGAATGTGCGCATGGTCAGTCGTTACAGCGGCAGCGCGCCGGATTGGCGGGCGAAATGCAGCGCGGTGGCCGACAGCGCCTATGTCGGGATGACACTGCAAACCTGACCGGTTGGCCATCTGTCGCGTTGCAATTTGCGACGCAATTCGGTGGATCGTCCGGCTATTTGCGCGGTATCAACATTCCCAAAATTAAGACTTATTTTATATCAACTACTTAAATACCTGGCACGAATTGTGCATTTCAACCTGTAACAGTTGCAGAGCAAGGTATCACGATGCGCGCCCAGTCCTACCCAGCTATCAAGTCCGCACTTTCATGGCTCGCCGGCCTTTATGCATTGGTTTGCGTGGGTGCGGCCCAGGCGACGATCATCGATGTGACCAACGTCGCCGTGCCGATCAGCGCCAGTGGCGTGAACGTGTCCGATGGTAGCCACAGCTACAGCAACGTCATCGCCGGGCAGATCGTGCTGACTGGGTCGGTCTCGGGCGCCGCAGGCGGCCCGTTCGTGCTCTACGCCTGGTGCGTCGATTTTTACCACAACATCTATCTCGGCCAGAACAGCTACGCCTATAACGTTGCAGGCCCGGTGGTCAGCGATGACGGCAACGGCACCGCATTGTCGCCCACCGTCAGCGCCAAAATGATGACGCTCGCCGCCTATGGCAACGCCCAGCTTGCCGGCGCCAAAGCGGGCGATGCCAATTTCTCCAGTGCGGTGCAGGTCGCGATCTGGAAGACCGAATATGCCGGCTTTGCCTTCACCGCCAACGCCACCGTCACCAATTACGTCGCCAGCCTGCAGGCCTATGCGGCCAGCAATTCCGCCCCGGCCACCAGCATGCGGTCGCTTTCCGGCGCGCAGAACCTGATATCCGACAGCGTCGGCCTGAGCTTCACCGGCAATTCCAATGGGGCAACAGCGGTGCCGGAGCCGGCGTCGCTGTCGCTGATCGGTATCGGGCTTGTGGCGCTGCGGCTGGCGCGCCGCCGGCGCGGCGGGGAATAAAACCCCGCCATCCCCTTGCCCCCTGGCGCAGAACCTGCATGCTACGCAGCACTGATATGCCAGGAGCACCCATACCATGAACCGTCGCGCCCTTCTGCTGTCCGCCGGCGCCGCAGCGCTCACCTCCCGCGCCGCCTATGCCGCCGATGACGTGGTGATCGGCGTGGTTTATCCGCTGACCGGCAATGGCGCCGCCGTCGGGCTTGACGCCAAGGCCGCCTACGAAGTTGCCGCCGACATTATCAACGGCACCCACGCGCCGATCCCGATGCTGATGGGCGCCGGCGGCGGCCTGCCCAAGCTCGGGGGCGCCAAGATCAAGCTGGTTTTCGCGGACAGCCAGAACGACCCGCAAAAAGCCCGCGCCGAGGCCGAACGGCTGATCACCCAGGACAAGGCGGTGGCGATCGTCGGGAGTTACACATCCGCGACGGGCGCCACCATCAGCCAGGTCACCGAACGCTATGAGGTGCCGTACCTTGCCGCAGATAATTCTTCGCCCAGCCTGCACACCCGCGGCCTGAAGTGGTTTTTCCGCACCAGCCCGCACGATGAAATGTTCACCCAAGGCATGTTTGACTTCTTCGCCGGCATCGGCGCCAAGACCGGCCGCAAGGTGCAGACCATTGCCTTGTTCTATGAGGACTCGATTTTCGGCACCGACAGTTCCAACGTCCAGCGCAAGCTCGCCGAGGCCGCCGGCATCAAAGTGGTGGCCGATATCCGCTACCGCGCCGCATCGCCCTCGCTGTCGACGGAAGCGCAGAAGCTGAAATCGGCCAATGCCGACGTGATCCTGCCGTCATCCTATACGTCCGACGCCATTCTGATCCTGAAGGCGATGGCCGAAATCGGCTACAAGCCCAAGGCGATCATGGCCCAGGCCGCTGGGTTCCAGGAAAGCGCCTTCATGCAGGGTGCCGGCGCGCTTGCCGAAGGCGCGATGAGCCGGTCGAGCTTCGCGCTCGATGCGACAAAGTCCCGCCCGGCGATCGCGCCGGTTAATGCGCTCTACAAGGCGCATAATAACAAGGACATGAACGATAATACCTCGCGGGAGCTGACCGCCCTGCTGACCTTGGCGGACGCGATCAACCGCGCCGGATCGGCCAAGCCCGATGCTATTCGTCTGGCGCTGATGGCGACCGACGTGCCGGGCGATCAGACCATCATGCCGTGGAAAGGCATCAAGTTTGATGCCACCGGGCAGAACACCCTCGGCACCCCGGTGATGCAGCAAATTTCCGGCGGGGTGTACAAGACCGTCTGGCCGTTTGATCTGGCGGTGATGGAGCCGGTCTGGACGGTCGGCCAGTAACATATGAGTGCTGCCGATCTGTTGCAGGTTGCCGCCGGCGGCTTGCTGATGGGGCTGGTGTACGCGCTGGTGGCGGCCGGCCTCAGCCTGATATTCGGGCTGATGGATGTGGTGAATTTCGCCCATGGTGAGCTGATGATGCTCGCCATGTATGCGGTGTTTGCCCTGTGGCAGGTCAGCGGCACCGATCCGTTGCTGCTGCTGCCGGTGGTGGCGGTGCTGCTGTTCGGCACCGGCATCGCGATCTACCAGGGGCTGATCGCGCGCGCCCTGTCGGTGCAGTTCAACCGCGGCATGGTGCAGATTTTTGTCACTTTTGGCCTGGCGATCTTCATTCGTGGCGCCTGCCAGTTCGTCTGGGGCGGCGATTTCAAGTCGGTCACCGGCCATTGGCTCGCCGGACGCACGCTTGAACTGGGCGGGGTGTTCCTGCCGCTGCCGCAAATGGCGGCAAGTGCAGTGTGCCTTGTCGCGTTCGCCGGCCTGCTGGCGATTGGGCGCACCGAGTTCGGCCGCGCGCTGGAAGCAACCCGCGAAGATCGCGATGCCGTCGCCCTGATCGGCATCGACCGCAACCGGATTTTTGCCCTCGGCTGGGGTCTCGGCGCCGCAGCGGTCGGCGTTGCCGGGGTGATGCTGGCCGGGTTCTACTATGTCGGCCCCAACGTCGGCGCATCATTTGCAGTGATCGCCTACGTGACGGTGGCGCTCGGCGGTTTCGGGTCGATGCTCGGCGCTTTGGTCGCCGGGATTTTAATCGGCGAGGTTGAAGCCTTTACCGCTGCCTTGTGGGAACCTTCGTTGAAGCAGGTCGGGGTGTTCGCGGTCTATCTCGCGGTGCTGATGTTCCGCCCGCGCGGCCTGTTCGGGCGGCTGTGATGGAAAATTCGATTTTGCGCCGGCGCCGGCACGAACTGATCATCGGCGGCATTGTTCTGGCCGGGCTAGCCCTGCTGCCAGTGCCGATCAAGGATGTTTACACTCAGAACCTGATTATCATCACGGTGCTGTTCGCCGGCCTGGCCCAGGCCTGGAACATTCTGGGCGGCTATTGCGGGCAGATCTCGCTCGGCCATGCGCTCTATTTCGGCATTGGGTCTTATGTTTCGACCTTGCTGTATCTCAGGCTCGGGATACCGCCGACTTTGGGGCTGTTTGCCGCCGGGATCGTCTCCGGGCTGGTGGCGCTGCTGATCGGCTGGCCGTGCTTTCGTCTGTCGGGGCATTATTACGCGATTGCGACGGTGGTGGTGGGGGAAATCGGCTATTTACTGTTCCTCAACTGGGATTTCGTTGGCGGTGCGACGGGAGTGTTCATCCCGTTCCATGGCGAATCCTGGGCGCAATTGCAGTTCAAGACCGCCAAGCTGCCCTATCATTTCGTCGTGCTGGGCTTTGCTGCCGCAACCTGGTTGGCCGCCTTCTGGCTCGAAGGCTCACGCTGGGGCTTTGCCTGGCGGGCGGTGAAGGATGACGTGGTGGCGGCGCGCTCGCTCGGGGTGAACATCTTCGCCTCCAAAATGGCGGCCGCTGCCCTGTCCGGCGGCTTCACCGGCATTGGCGGGGCGCTCTACGCGCAATATGTCGGCTATATCGATCCCGACAGCGTGCTCGCCGGGCATTTTTCCATCCTGATCGCGTTGCCGGCGGTGCTTGGTGGCGTTGGCAATTTATGGGGGCCGTTGATCGGGGCGGCGGTGCTGATCCCGGCGAGCGAACTCAGCCGCTCCTATCTCGGCGGCTCCGGCCGTGGGGTTGATCTGATGTTGTATGGCGGGCTGATCGTGCTGGTCGCACTCGCCCGCCCGCAAGGGCTGGTCAGCCTGTTTAGCTGGCAGAGGAAGCAGAATGCACCCGCTGCTTGAAATCCGGTCGGTCAGCAAGCGCTTCGGCGGCGTCGCGGCCAATGTCGATATCAGTTTTGACGTCCGCAAGGGCGAAATCCTTGGCCTGATCGGCCCGAACGGCGCCGGCAAGACATCCTTGTTCAATTCGATTGCGGGCGAGGTCACCCCCGACAGCGGGGAAATCCTGCTCAACGGCGCGCGCCTGTCGGGCCTCGGCCCCGTCGCCTGTGCCGAGCGGGGGGTGGCGCGCACCTTCCAGGTGGTGCGCAGCTTCGATACGATGACGGTGCTGGAAAACGTCATGGTCGGCGCCTTCCTGCGCCACAAGGCGCCAGCAGCGGCGATGCGGGCAGCGACCGACATGATCGGGTTTTGTGGCCTCGATGCCCGCATTGACCGCCCGGCC
>JANXRN010000032.1 GCA_025352995.1 Acetobacteraceae bacterium | reverse complement strand
CGCGCTGATGCAGACCTTTGTCGTGTCCGACGCCCCCGATGATCGCGCCGCGAGTGCGGAGCTTGCCGCCTATGCCGCGCGCTGCGAGGCGATGGGGCTGCGATCAGACTCCCGCGACGGCCCCGATTTCACCTGCATGCGCATGCCGTTCGCCAAAGGTGCGATTTCCATCACCATGGACGGCAAGCCCGCGGTCGCCAAACTGCTTGGCAATACGCCGCATGGCGATATCGGATCATTGCGCTGGGTGCATTATCCCAGCACCTTCAACCACGTGCTTGGCGACTACGCGTTTCTGTTCCGCATGTTGCCGATTGGCCCGCAGGAAACCTTGGTCACCGGCAAATGGCTGGTGCATCGCGATGCGGTTGAAGGGCTGGATTACGACCTCGAAACCCTAACCAGGGTGTGGCGGCAAACCAATGACGAGGATAAAATCCTGGTGGAGCGAAACCAGGTGGGGGTCAATTCGGTCGGTTACCGCCCTGGCCCGTACGCCCCAAGCGCCGAGTGGGGGGTGCAGCGGTTTACCGATTGGTATTGCGCGAAGATGGATGCGGCGTTGGTGGGTTAGAAGTGCCGCAATTGCCTACTCGCCCCGCGGAACGAATCCTATCCGTCCCCTCGTCCCAAACCGCTTCATCTGGTCGCGGATTTGGCGAAACAAACCTGGTGGCAACAAGCCGTAGTCGATCCGCCTGCGGTCGCGGGGCAGTGGACGGATATCCGGGCCAGGCCAGATGAATTGATTGCCTTCGCTGACGATCACCCAAGAACGCGCGTCGTCCAGGCCGAGGCGTTGCTTGGTAGCCAGCGGAATTTCCACCCCCATGTTGGCACTTTCTGGCGCCGAATGGGTCACCGGCACGACGGTCACGACCTGATGTCCGCCGTCGCTACGGACTGCGATGACAATCACGCAGGGGCGGTTCTTGGTGCCTTCCTCCCGGCCACGTGCATATTCTGCCCGCCAGAGATAGCCGTACGAGATGACGAGACCCGGTTCCGGCGCGGGGATAGCCACAAACTTAGGTCAGTTCGGCGTCAAGGTGGTTATGGCGCGGGTCCATCTCGCTGTCGCCGATCGCTTGCAATTCGGCGTCGCTCAGTTCTTCGGTGCTGAAGACAAGCCGGTCGCGCCGTTTCAGCCGCTCATATTCCTCGACCGCCAACACCACCAAGCGATCACGACCGTTGCGGGTGATTGAAAGCGGCTGCTTGAGGGCTTCATCCTGAAAGCGTCCGAAGTTCCGTTGGAACTCGGCGGCTGAGACGCTCCTCATGTCTGTATAGTCCTTTATTTGCAGAAGATACGTAGGTTATCCAACACTGCGTGCGTTGTCACTAGGATGTTGGAATCCTATTCGTGGATGGGAGAGGCTCATATGTGCATTTCCATGTAGCTCGAACTTGCGACAAACGAACCGTGCCTGCGGGGCCGCAATTACGTCCTTCAGCCCCCTAAACCCCCCGAACCCGCGGCAAAAACCAAGCCAGCAACCCCATCGCCGGCAAAAACGCACAAGCCCGATACACCACCTCAATCCCGAACTGGTCCGCCAATCCGCCCAACACCGCCGCCGCAATCCCGCCGAGGCCGAACGTCAGCCCATAGAAGAACCCACCCACCAGCCCCACCCGACCGGGCAGCAATTCCATCGCGTAAATCATGATTGCGGCAAAGCTGCTTGACATGATCAGGTTGATCACGATCGTCAGCACCCCGGTCCAGAACAAATCCGCGAACGGCAGCACCATCGAAAACGGCAGCGCGCCGAGGATGGAAAACCATAAAATCCGGTTCCGTCCGATCTTGTCGCCCAAAATCCCGCCGCCCAACGCACCGACGGCCGATGATGCCAGGAACAGGAACAGCATCAGCTGCGAATCCTGCACCGAAACCTCGAATTTGCCGATCAGGAAGAAGGTGTAGAACGACGTGAAGCTCGACGTATAAGCGTTCTTCGAAAACAGCAGAACAATCAGGATCGAAAACGGCACGATCACCGACCGCACCGATGGCCCAGCCACCGCATGCGCCACGCCGCCAACCGCCTTTGTCACCAGCGGGGTAATTTCGGCGTGCTTGCCGGCAATCCAGGTCATCAGCACCATCGCCAGCAGGGCGGCCACGGAAAACCACCCGAGGCTGGTCTGCCCCATCGGCACAATGATGAACGCCGCCAGCAGTGGCCCCAATGCGCCGCCGGTTTGCCCGCCGACCTGGAAAATCCCCTGCGCCAAGCCTTGCCGCCCGCCGGACGCATTGCGCGCCATCCGCGTCGCCTCGGGATGGAAGATAGATGACCCAAGCCCCACGCACGCCGCCGATAGCAGCAGCAAGCCGTAACTCCCCGCATAAGCCAGCCCGAGCAGCCCCATCAGGCTGCATCCCATCCCGAAGATCATCGAGTAGGGCAGCGGGTGCTTGTCGGTATAAAACCCCACCGCCGGTTGCAGCAGCGATGCCGAAATCTGGAACACCAAGGTGATGATGCCGATCTGCCCGAAATCCAACGCGTACGATTGCTTGATGATCGGGTAGATCGCCGGGATCAGCGACTGGATCATGTCATTCAACAAATGCGTCGCGCTCAACGCCAGCAGCACTGACATTGCCGCCTGGCGGGGCGCGGAAATTGAAATTGCCTGGCTCATCAAATCACCCTTTTCACACGCATCATGCCAAGAGCGTGTTTGAGAACGCGCTCTGACGGGTCAGAGGCGGCCATTTGGCCGCCGGCCAGCGGTGATTTGCGAGCACCGGAGCGGAGCGGCCTTAAGGCCATGAGCACCGGAGCGCAGAAAATCGCCGTCGGATCACCGTCAGAGTAGCGTTCTCATGCACGCTCTAAGATCTTACAAGATACCACCAATAGCCAATCAGTTCATGCAATGCATAGTAGGACCGCGTCCAGGCGGCCGCGGTCGGCACAAACTCCCACGCTTCCCAGCCCGGCTTGCCCGGCGCCCGTGCCGGCATCGGCACCACCGCTAGCCCCGCCCGCTCGAATGCCAGCCGGGACCGCGCCATGTGCCAGGATGTGGTGACCAGATAGATGCTACCCACCCCCGCCGCGCGCAAAATCTCGGCGGAAAACCGCGCATTCTGCCAGGTGTCGAGCGATCGCCCTTCCACCCAGCGCGGCGTCAGTGCGAATTCCTCGCTCATCACCCGCGCCATGGTTTCGGCGATCGGCGGCGTGCCAGGTTTCAGCACCCCGCCGCTGACCAGCATTGGCAGCCCCGTCCGGCGCGCCAGTAGCACCCCGGCGCGCACCCGTTCGGTGGTGAACGCGCCGATATCTTCCCGATCCAACACCCCGCCCGGCCGCCCATCGCGCCGTTCCGCCGACAAGATCACGATCGCCCCCGGCGCTGCGGCTGCTGGCGCGCGCGTATCGGCAATTAACCCCTCCACAACTGGCGCGGTGATCGGCATTGCCAACAGCACGAGGCCCGCCAGCGCCAACCCGGCGAGCCACCGCCAGCGCAGCGCCACGCCAAGCGCCAGCGGCAGCAGCAACGCTGTTGGTGGAATTAACAGGAAATAGGCGATCGTCACCAGCATTCAAGACCCTCTATCCCGATAATCGCTGATCAGCTAGTGGATAGAATCTGACGGAAAGAGCCGTCAGATTCTATCCACTAGCCTCTGATTGGGTGGAACGGATCACCTAACGCTCGGGTAGTGAGCGTTAGGATCGCACCACTAGGACCCATCCATGTTCGTCGAAACCGGCCATTTTGCCCTGATCCTGGCGTTGGTTGTGGCCAGCGTCCAGGCGATCCTGCCGCTGCTGGGCGCCGCCCGGCGTGATGCCGGGTTGATGTCCACCGGAACCTCGGCCGCTTTGACCCAGTTTGCCCTGGTCGCACTCGCCATGCTGGCGCTGATGAACGCCTATGTGACGTCCGATTTTTCGGTCATCAACGTGATTGAGAACAGCCACACCGACAAGCCGCTGCTCTATAAAATCACCGGGGTGTGGAGCAACCATGAAGGCTCCATGCTGTTGTGGGTGTTCATGCTGGCGCTATGCGGGGCGGCGGTTGCGGCCTTCGGGCGCAATTTGCCGCCGACATTGAAGGCGCGGGTGCTGGCGGTGCAAGGTATGATCGGGGTGGGTTTCTTCGCCTTCATCCTGTTCACATCGAACCCGTTCCTGCGTACCTTGCCCGCACCGGCCAATGGGCATGGGTTGAACCCGGTTTTGCAGGACCCCGGCCTCGCCTTCCATCCACCGTTTTTGTATCTCGGCTATGTCGGGTTTTCGGTCAGCTTCGCTTTTGCCGTTGCTGCCCTGATCGAAGGCCGCGTCGATGCCGCCTGGGCGCGCTGGGTGCGGCCCTGGGCGCTCGCATCCTGGTGCGCGCTGACCGTCGGCATCGCGATGGGCAGCTGGTGGGCCTATTACACGCTCGGCTGGGGCGGCTGGTGGTTCTGGGACCCGGTGGAAAATGCCAGCCTGATGCCGTGGATTTCAGGCACCGCGCTGATCCATTCCGCTATCGTGGTCGAAAAGCGCGACACGCTGAAAAGCTGGACCGTGCTGCTCGCCATCATCACTTTTGCGCTGTCGCTGATCGGCACGTTTCTGGTCCGCTCGGGCGTTCTCTCCTCCGTCCACGCCTTCGCCGTCGATCCCGCCCGCGGCGCTTTCATCCTCGGGCTGCTGATCATGACCATCGGCGGCTCGCTCGCGCTCTACGCCATCCGCGCGCCATCTTTGCGAGGGGGGGGCGTTTTTGCGCCGATTTCCCGCGAGGGCGCGCTGGTGCTCAATAATCTTTTGCTGGCAACGGCCGCGGCGACGGTTTTCCTCGGCACGCTTTACCCGCTGTTCCTCGATGCGGTCGGTGGGCCGAAGCTGTCGGTCGGGTTTCCGTTCTACAACGCGACCTTCACCCCGGTGATGGTCCCGGTGTTGCTCGCCATGGCCGCCGGGCCGATGCTGGCCTGGAAGCGCGGCGATCTGCTCGCGGCCTTGCAGCGCCTTTGGCTTGCCTTCGCGGCGGCTGGTTTGGTGGTGCTGGTTGGGCTGTACCTCACACAGGGCGGCCCGATCCTGGCCGTGCTCGGCCTCGGCCTTGCCGCCTGGACCGCCATGGGCGTGCTGGTCGAATGGGCCGACCGCATTCGGCTGTTCCGCGTTCCGCTTGGTGACAGTTTCCGTCGCGCCATCCATTTGCCCCGCGCGGCGCACGGCATGTCGCTCGCCCATCTCGGCCTCGCCATCACTGCTGCCGGCATCGCCGCCCAGGCGTGGGAGGTTGAGCGGATTGAGGCGCTTAAGCCCGGCGAAACCATGCAGGTTGCGGCCTACACGCTCCGGCTCGATGGGATCAGCAAGCTCCAAGGCCCCAACTTTACCGCCGATGACGCCACTGTCAGCGTCCTGCATAATGGCGCCCCCGATGGCACGGTCCACCCGCAGCGCCGCTTCTTCGCGCTGCAAAAGCAAACCACCGGCGAAACCGCCATTCGCAGCGGGCTGTTTTCCGATCTGTATGTGGCGCTTGGCGATGCTGACCCGACCGGTGCCTGGACGGTGCGGGCCTATTGGAAACCCATCGTGTCCTGGATCTGGCTCGGCGGGCTGATCATGGCAGCCGGTGGCGTCGTCAGCCTGTCGGATCGTCGCTGGAGGGTGGGCGTTGCCGCCCGGCTGCGTGCCAACCAGGCGCGCGCCTGATGCGTCGTGCCCTCGCAGTGCTGCCAGTTGCCGCCTTCATCCTGCTCGCCGGCTATTTCGGCTACGCGCTGCGCCCCGACCATGACCCGAACGAACTGCCATCCGCCCTGATCGACCGGGAAATGCCCGCCTTCGCCCTGCCCGGCCTGACTGCCGACGCCGTCAAGGGCCAGGTCGCGCTGGTCAATATCTTTGCCTCGTGGTGCGCCCCGTGCCGGGTGGAGCACCCGCTGCTGATGCGCCTAGCCAAGGACGAGAAAGTCACCCTCTACGGCATCGCCTACAAGGACAAGGATGCCGACAATGCCCGCTTCCTGGCCGAACTCGGCAACCCGTTCACCGCGATCGGGCTTGATCGCGATGGCCGAACCGGCATTGATTTCGGCGTTTATGGCGTGCCGGAAACCTACCTGATCGATCGCGCCGGCCATATCCGCCAGCGCTGGGTTGGCCCGCTTTCCCCCGGCCGCGTCACGCGGGAACTGCTCCCCGCACTCCGCAAGCTGCAAGCGCAATGATGCGCGTCGCCCTGCTGCTGGTCCTATTCGCCAGCAGCGCCTTGGCGGTCGAGCCGTCCGAACGCCTTGCCGATCCCGCGCGCGAGGCCCGCGCCCGCGCGATCAGCCAGAGCTTGCGCTGCGTGGTGTGCCAGAATGAATCGATCGACGAATCGAACGCCGACATCGCCCATGATCTGCGACGGCTGTTGCGCGAACGCATCACGGCAGGCGACAGCGACGACGCCGCCCGCCAGTTCATCGTCGCCCGCTACGGTAATTTCGTCCTCCTTCGCCCACCGGTGATGGCGTCCACTTGGGTGCTATGGTTCGGCGCCCCGACGGCCTTGCTGCTCGCCCTGATCGGACTGGTCTTCGCCCGCCGCCGCGCGCCTGCGCCGCCCTCGCCCTTGACCGCGCTTGAACAAGCCCGCCTCGCCGCCCTCCTGGACAAGCGGGAATGATCTGGATCGCCCCGGCCGTGCTCACCGCGCTCGTGCTCGCGGCCCTGCTGTGGCCGTTGCGCCGCCGTGCTGCGTCCGCCGCGCCGCGCGCCGCCTATGATCAGGCGGTTTACCGCGATCAACTGCTGGAACTTGATCGCGACATCGCCCGCGGCTTGCTCGCTGCGTCCGAAGTCGCCGCCACCAGGCTCGAACTGCAACGCCGCCTGCTCGCGGTCGAAAACGATCCTTCCACGCCCAAGCGCCCGCCGATCGGCAAACCCCTGATCGCAGTGCTCGCCGTGCTGATCACCGCCAGTGCCGCCGGGATTTACCTCACCGTCGGCGCCCCCGGCCTGCCCGACATGCCCTATGTCAGCCGGACGCCAAGCGAGGGCGATGATCCGGCAAAACTCGCCGCCCTTGCCGATACGCTCGAAGCCCGCCTGCAAGCCGGTTCCAGCAATGTCGAAGGCTGGCTGCTGCTCGGCCGCACGGCCTCCGGCCTCGGCCAATGGAACCGTGCCGCCAACGCCTTCCGCCAGGCGGTGCAGCTTGGCGCCGGCGGCCCCGACATTGTCGCCGCCTATGGCGAGGCGTTGGTCATGCAGGCGCAAGGCATGGTGACGCCAGCCGCCAAGCAGGCCTTCGCGGCCGCCCTGCCGGCCCCGATCGCGCGCTATTACCTCGCACTCGCCGACGCCCAGGCGGGCAATGCGCGCGACGCCATCGCCGCCTGGCTCGCGCTCGCCGCCGAACTGCCGGAGAACGCCGAGGCGCGGGCCATCATCGACCAACGCATTGGCGAAACCGCTGCCGCCGCCAATTTGCCGGTGCCCAAGCTGCCGCCCGGCGCGAAGTAGTTGGCGCTCCATCCGCTCCACCGTTTGTGGCGCCTGCTGCCGCCCGGCCCGCGCCGGACATTGTTCGCCCACGCCACCCAAATGCTCGCCCCGAAACCAGATCGCCTGCCGCCACCGGCCGCGCATGGCATTGCCGTCGCGGGTGAACTCAGCCGCCCCACCGGACTTGGCGAAGGCGCCCGCCTGATGCGCGCCGGGTTGGACCAGCTCGGCATCGCCAACTGGGGCCAGGATGTCGGCGACCGGCTGCCAGGCGGTCAGGCGGATCGCTTGCCCTTCGAACCTCCCCCGCCCGGTGCGCTGCTGGTGCTACACGAAAACCCGCCATCCTTGCCTTGGGCGCTGCTCCGCCTGCCACGCGACCTGATCCGTCAGCGTCACGTGGTCGGCTACTGGGCGTGGGAATTGCCGGTCGCCCCGCCCGCCTGGCGTGCCGGCCTGCGCTTTGTCCATTCGGTCTGGGTGCCCAGCCGCTTCACTGCGGACGCACTCCGCCCCCTGCTGCCCGCCGACGGTCGCATCGCGCTCCACATCGTCCCGCATCCCGTCGCCGCATCGCCGCCTGTGCCATCCCAGCTCGACCGTGCCGCTTTCGGCCTGCCGCAGGACGTGGTGATCGTGCTGGTCTCGGCCTCCCTCGCATCGAGCTTCACTCGCAAAAATCCGCTCGCCGCCATCGCCGCCTTCCGCGCGGCTTTCGGCGATCGCCCCGACCGCCTGCTGCTGCTCAAGCTCAACCACGCCGACCATTTCCCGGACGATCTTGCCGCCATCCAGGCCGCCGTCGCCGACGCGCCCAATATCCGCATCGAACCCCGCATCCTGCCCTTCGCCGACCGCCACGCGCTCACCGCCTGCGCCGACATCCTGCTCTCCTTGCATAGGAGCGAAGGTTTCGGTCTGGTATTGGCCGAGGCGATGCTGCTAGGGATTCCGCTGGTCGCAACCGGCTGGTCAGGCAATATGGATTTCATGGACGATAAAGCTGCTTCCCTGGTCGATTTCCGCCTGATCCCGGCGAGGGACCCGCGCGGCGTGCTGCAACTTCCCGGTGCCGTCTGGGCCGAGCCGAGCATTGCCGACGCCGCCCAGCGCCTGCGCGCCCTTGCCGATGACCCGTCCGCCCGTCGCGCGCTCGGGGCCGCCGGTGCCTCGATGGCCCACGCCAAACTCGGCACTGCGCCCCTGGCGTCCGCGATCCAGGCGCTCGGCTTGTGAAAATCCTGGTCTGGCAATGGGGCCGCTTCGGCGGTGGCCCGCGGGTCGCGGTGGAACTAGCCACCGGCCTTGCCGCCCAGCCCGGCATCGAAACCATCTTGTCGCTCGCCAAAGATGCTGAAATCCGCGCCACCCATCCGGGCGATTGGGCGGTCAAAACCTATCGGGGTCGGCTGGGGTTCGCCTGGCGCCTCGTCATGCCGTGGCCACTGCTGGTCCGGATAATTTGGCACCTCGCCCGCCACCGACCGGATTTCGCGATTTGCGCCATGCCGGGCCTGCTTGACCTGGTCATGGCCGCCGCCCTCAAGCTGCGGCGCATTCCCTATGCGGTGGTGGTGCATGACGCGCGGCCACATCCCGGCGACCGTTTCCCCTGGCAATTCGGCCTCCACTGGCTGTTGCTGCGCGGCGCCAGCACCATCATCACCCTCAACCGCCAGACCGAAAACCAGCTCCGGCACTGGCGCATGGTCGCCCATCGCCATGTGATCACCATCCCCCATCCACCTTTCGACCCGTCCGTCCCGCCTTCCGCCCCCCATGACGGCCCCTATCGCGTCCTGTTCGCCGGCCGCCTGCTGCACTATAAAGGCCTCGATATCCTCGCCGACGCGCTCGATCTGCTCGGCCCGCGCCCGGACATGGAACTGCGCATCGTCGGCCACGGCCCGCCCTCCGCCACCCTCGATCGCCTCGCGTCGCTCCCCAACGTCACCGTCGAAAATCGCTGGCTGCCGGACGCCGAGTTCGACGCGCTGATCGGCTGGGCCGACGCGGTGCTGCTGCCCTATCGCGAAGCCAGCCAAAGCGGCATTGCCGCCGCCGCCCTCAGCGCCGGCCGCCGTGTGCTCGGCACCCTGGTCGGCGGCTTGCCGGAACAACTCGCCCATGATCCAGCCGCCGAACTCTGCGGACCCAACCCGCACGCCTTCGCGCAAGGGCTGCGCGATTTGCTTGAACGGCGTCGGTTCGTGCCCTTGCCCCCAAGGCCGGATCCGCAACAGGCGTGGCAATCGGCGATGACCCGTCTGTCCGCGGCGATTACAGCGGAGAGGCAGAATGCCAACAATCGCGATCGTTGATGGCGTCAAAATCCAGATGTTTTTTAACGATCACGCCCCGCCGCATTTTCATGCCATACTGGGTGGTGACGAAATGCTGGTAGCGATCTCGAACCTTGACGTCATCCGTGGGTCACTCCCATCTGCAAAGCACCGGCAGGTGTTGCAATGGGCTGCCGATCATCAGGGCGCCCTGGCCTTGAACTGGGTCCGATGCCAAGACAACCAGACGCCTGAGAGGATGTAACGATGCCACCTATGCTCGACAATGTGATTACATCCGCCACGGCCGATGCCAGCACATTCAGCGTTGCCCTCACCTGGGCGAATGGTGCAACCACCACCAACAGCTTCCGCCACATCATTGGCAAGGGCATCGGGATCGCGTTGGCCAACCCCACCCTGTTTGCCCAGGTCCAGGTCGGTGAACGCGGTCGAAGCCTGGAATGGCCGGGCGACATCGATTTCTGCGCCGACGCTTTATGGTTTGAAGCCCATACGCAGGAAGCGCCAGGTGCTCAGCGTCAGGAAGCCGCCGAGTAACCCCGCTTGTGATTTCCCGCCGTCCGTGATGCGATAGCGTCAACTAAGCAGCGGAGGCGCGTCCATGAAAGTCACCACATCCGTTCCCTACAAGGATTGGCGCGCCATCGCGCCCGCCGCCGCGGCTGCCGAGGCCGAAGGGTTCGAAGGCCTGACCTGCCCCGAACTCGCCAATGATCCCTTCGCCCCGCTCGCCATCGCCGCTCTCGCGACCGAAAAACTCCAACTCGCCACCTCGGTCGCGATTTCCTTTCCGCGCAGCCCGATGATCACTGCCCAGCAATCCTGGGACATCAACCTCCATTCGCGCGGCCGCTTCGTGCTCGGCCTCGGCACCCAGGTGCGCGCCCACAACGAACGCCGCTTCAGCGTGCCATGGGTCCACCCCGCGCCGCGCATGGTCGAATATGTCCAGGCCATCCGCGCCATCCATCGCTGCTGGGAATATGGCGAAAAGCTCGATTTCCAGGGCAAATTCTATAATTTCACCCTGATGACGCCAGAATTTTCCCCCAAACCCTGCGGCCTGCCCATGCTGCCGATCATGATCGCTGCCGTCGGCCCCGAAATGCAAAAAGCCGCCGCCCGCCATTGCGACGGTGTCCGCCTGCACGGCTTCGCCACCCGCAAATACGCCACCGATGTGGTGCGCCCACTGCTCGAAACCGAACTCACCAAAGCCGGCAAAGGCTTCGCCAATTTCGAGGTCACCGGCGGCGGCTTCATCGCCACTGGCCCCGATCAGGCAACGGTTGACGCAGCCGCCGAAAAACTCCGCTACCGCGTCGCCTTCTATGGCTCCACCCCGGCCTATCGCGGCGTGTTCGACATCCATGGCGTGACCGAACTCGGCGTCAAACTCAATCAGGCCACTCGCCGTGGCGCCTGGAGCGAAATGGCCGCCATGGTGCCCGACGAAGTGCTGGACCTGTTCGCCGTCCGCGCCACCTACGACAAACTGCCCGACGCGGTCGGCAAACGCTTCGGCGGCCTGGCGGACGCGGTCGGCATCGAATTCCAACCCGGTGATGATGCCAAAACCAAACGCTGGGTGCTCGATGGCCTGCGCGAAATCCCGTCCGAATTCCAGGATTTCAAAACCGCATGACCCAACCGATCACATTCTGGTACTCGC
>JANXRN010000030.1 GCA_025352995.1 Acetobacteraceae bacterium | reverse complement strand
GGGGGTTCGCGGCGTTGTGCGGGCTGACCACGGTCACGCGCTGGGTCGGCGGGATCGCCGCCTTTACGTCGTCACCAACCCCGCCGCCTGGTGATTGAACAGCTCCCGATAAATCCCGCCGCGCCGCATCAGCGCGTCATGGGTGCCTTCTTCCACCACCGCCCCGCGATCGAACACCAGGATGCGATCCATCGCGCGCACCGTGGACAGGCGATGCGCGATCACGATGCTGGTGCGGCCCTGCATCAGATCACCCATCGCTTCCTGGATCAGCACTTCGGAGTGGCTGTCGAGGCTCGATGTCGCCTCATCCAAAATAAGGATCGGCGCATCGGCGAGGAAGGCACGGGCAAGCGCAACCCGCTGCCGTTCGCCGCCCGACAATTTCACCCCGCGTTCACCCACCATGGTCGCGTAGCCGCGTGGCAGCGCCATGATGAAATCATGCGCGCGCGCTTGCATCGCTGCCCGCTCGATCTCGGCTTGGCTCGCGCCGGGCCTGGCATAGGCGATGTTCTCGGCCAGGCTGCGATGGAACAGCAACGGCTCCTGCGCGACCATGGCGATCCGGGCGCGCAGGCTGGCCTGGGTTGCGGTCGCGATCGGCTGGCCGTCGATCAGGATGGCGCCATCGGTGGTGTCGTAAAGCCGCTGGATGAGCTTGACGAAAGTAGTTTTGCCCGATCCGGAATGGCCGACCAGCCCGATCCGTTCGCCCGCCGCAATGGTCAGCGACAGATGATCGTAAAGCGGGGTCGTATGGCCGCCATAGCGGAAAGTAACGTCGGCAAAACGGATCTCACCCTGCGGGACCTGCAAGATCGCGGCATTCGGGCAGTCGCTGACTGACACTGCTTCACTGTGCAGCGCCACCATCTCGTCCATGTCGTTCACGCAGCGTTGCAGGTTGGAAATCTGGTGCCCGACTTCGCGCAAATAGCCATGCACGACGAAATAGGCGGTGAGCACGAAGGTCACGTCGCCCGGCGTTGCCCGCCCGCGCCACCATTCGAACAGCACCGCGCCGACAATGACCGTGCGCAGAGCCAACAGCGCCGCCATTTGTGCAGTGCCGCTATTGGTGCCGCGGGTCCAGTTGCGGATGGTGCGGCGCTGCCATTTGGCCAGCACGCCGGACAGCACTGCGTCTTCGCGATCTTCAGCCGCGAAACCCTTGACCACCGCGTTGCAACTGATCGCATCCGACAGCGCGCCGCCAATCCGGCTGTCCCAGCGATTGGACAGCCGCGCGGCGGGGGCGACGTAAAAGATCGTGGTGGTGACGGCAAGGATCAGGAACAGGATCGCGCCAGCCAGCACGACTACCCCCATCATCGGCCAGCGCAGGCCAAGCATGGCGGCCGAGGCGAACAGCACGAACACCGCCGGGATCAGCGACAGCACCACCGTGTCATTCAGCAGATCAATCGCCCACATGCCGCGCGAAATTCGCCGCACGACGGACCCCGCAAAGCTGTTGGCATGCCAGTCAGTGGCAAAGCGCTGCACCAGGCCAAATGCTTCCTGCGCGGCGGCGCGCATCATCCTTGTGGTCAGGCGAATGATCGCGAGAAACCCGAGATAGCGAAAGCCGAGCAGCACCACGCCAAGTCCGGCCATCGCGAGGAGCGCCATGACCGCCGCGTCCCGCCCGGCCGCGCGATCGGCCAACGCCACCGCATCAACCAGCCGGCCGGCAAATACCGGCATGGCAAGGTCTGCCGCCGTTGCCGCCAACATCGCCAGGGTGGCCGCGGCAAAGGTGAAAGGTTGGCGCCGCCACAAGGCAGCGGCATACGCCAGCACGGCCTGGAACGGCCGCCGAACAGATTGGGTCATGATATCAGCAACGCGACGTTGCCGCCGCGTCGATCCTGGTCAGGGGGACATCAAAACAGGCGCCGAAGCGCCGACGGGCTGTACACTACAATCGCGGTCGCGCGGTCTTGGGTACAGCCAGTGAGGGATTAGCGCGGATGGTCTGCATGCACGTCTCCCTCACTCTTGGGTTTAATATCTGTCCAGGATGCCGCGATGTGGCGCATGATGCAAGCGGTAAATTGCATGCGCGCCACACTGTTGCTAAATTGTCACGTGCGGCGCGGTGGCGCGCCGGTGCCGCCGCCGGCGCGGCCGCCGTCAATCACCAAATGGGTGCCGGTGATGTCGCCCGACAGGTCGGAACATAAATACATCACCGCATTGGCGATTTCCTCCGGCGTAGCATAGCGCCCGGTCGGGATGGCGGCGCGATAAGCGTCGTGCACCGCTTCGGGGTTGTTGTGGTTTCGCTGGGTTTCAAGCGATCGCATCATGCGGGTTTCCACCGGACCGGGGCACACCGCATTCACCCGTACCCCGTTGGCCGCGACTTCGCCGGACGCAACTTTGGTCAGGCCCAGCACGCCGTGCTTGGACGCGACATAGGCGGACATGTTGGGGGACCCGACCAGCCCGGCGATCGATGCGGTGTTGACCACCGTACCGGAGCCTTGGGCGATCATGCCGGGCAGGACGTGCTTCATCCCGAGAAACACCCCTTTCAAATTCACCGCAATGACGCGATCGAACATGTCGTCATCGTACTCAATCGTTGGCACCACCGTGCCCTCAATCCCGGCATTGTTGAAGAAACAGTCGATGCGGCCATAGGCGGCGATGGCCGCTTTCACGTAAGCCTGCACCTCGGCGGATTTGGTGACATCAGCACGCTGAAAGATCGCCGCGCCGCCGGCTTGCTTGACCAGATCGGCGGTTTCCTGGCCGAGCGCGGCATCGTGATCGACGACGACGATTTTGGCGCCGCGGCTGGCGAACCCCAGCGCGGTCGCCCGCCCGATACCGCCGCCGCCGCCGGTGATAAGGGCGATCTTGTTGGTGAATTTCATGGCCTGGCGCTCCCGCTTATGATTGTCCGCACTATCCATAACCGACGGGACGGATGCAATCCGCCGCCTTGCATCCAAGCAGACGTAAACATTGCAGAAAATTTCATGCCCGTTGATCGCATCCCCGCGCTATCATCCGGACATGGACGATACCGAGTTTGACCGTGCCCTGATCGCCGCCGCCTTTGACCGCGCCGCAACCCATGGCTGGCTGCGCGTGTCGGTGCCCGAAGCCGCCCGTGCCGCCGGGCTGGACCTGGCCCTCGCCCGGGCCCGCATCCCCGGTCGCTGCGCGCTGCTGCGCCGGTTCGGCACGCTTGCCGATCAGGCGGCGCTGGCGGGGATTGGTGACGGACCGGCCCGCGATCAGCTATTCGACATCGTCATGCGCCGCATCGATGTTCTGCAAACCCATCGCGGCGGGGTTGTCGCATTGCTACGCGCATTGCCGTTCGATCCGATGGCCGCCTTGGTGCTGGCATCGGCGAGCCTCGGCAGCATGGCCTGGCTGCTGCACGGGGCGGGGATCGAGGCCGGCGGGATAAAAGGCCGGCTGCGCGCCAAAGCCATGCTCGCGGTCTGGCTGTGGACGGTGCGCGCCTGGCAGCGCGACACCTCCGAAGACCTCTCGGCCACCATGGCAGCCCTTGACCAAGCGCTCACCCGCGCCGAACAGGCCGAAGCGACTTTCGCCACCCGCACCCCAACCACCCCCAAGGAAGGACCATCCCATGGTTGATCAACCGTTCAACGCCGCCTTCGGACAAGCCCAGCAGCAAATGCAAAAAGCCGCCGAGGAATTCGGCCGCATGTTCCAGTCCGTGCCCAGCATGCCGGACATGGGCGGGGCGATGGCGAGCTACCAGAAGAACCTCGAAGCGCTCGCCCAGGCCAACCGCATCGCCGTCGAAGGCGTGCAGGCGGTGATGCGTCGCCAGGCCGAAGTGGTGCAGCAAACCATCGCCGAGCTTACCGAAACGGTGAAAACCCTGGCCGGCGCCGGCATGACCAAAGTCGATCCGGCCAAAAACGCCGATGCCATCAAGGACGCCTATGCCCGCGCGGTCGCCCATTCCAAGGAACTCGCCGATTTGATGCAGCGCGCCAACACCGAAGCGACCGAAGTGCTGCATCAACGGGTTAGCGCGGCGTTGGATGAGGCTAAGGCGCTCGTCGGCAAGTCCTAACCTGGCAAGGTAATCCGCGCACACAGCCCACCCAGCTGGCTGCCGTCTAGCGCAATGTCGCCGCCATGCGCGCGCACGATGTCGCGCGCAATCGTCAGGCCCAGACCGGTGCCGCCATGGGCACCGGTGGCGAACGGGCGGAACACATCCTCCCGCCGCTCCTCCGGAATGCCAGGCCCGTCATCTTCGACCGTCACCCCCACCAGATCGGCGCCCAAACGCGCAACCTTCAGGCGAACATGCTTGCCGTGGCGGCTGGCATTGTCCACCAGATTGGTGATCGCCCGCCGCATCGCCTCCGGCCGCAAGGGCAATATCAACGGATCGCCGGGGGTAAATTCAACCTCCGCCCCCGATCGCCGCGCCTGGCGGGCGGCCTCGGTCAAAATCTCGGTCACATCAACCGGCTCCGTCGCTTCCAAACCAACGCCGCGCACGAAATCGAGATAGCCGCCAATCATCCGGTCCATCTCGGCCAGATCGGCATTCATGTCGGCAATGTCAGCCTCCGTCGCGGCATCGGCCGGCAACAACGCCAAACTCAGCCGCAACCGCGTCAACGGGGTGCGCAAATCATGCGACACGCCGGCCAACATCTCCGTCCGCTGGCGTAAAAACCGCTGCACCCGGTCCTGCATGTCATTGAACGCCGCCGCCGCCGCACGCACCTCCGTCGCGCCCTCCGGCCGCAACGGCGCCACATCCTGCCCGCGGCCAAAAGCGTCCGCCGCGACCGCCAGACGCTCAATGCCCCGTACCTGGCGGCGCATGAAGTACACCGCCACCGCGCCCAATAACGCCGCTGACCCGACCAGAAACCCGACAAAATAATAAATCGGTAAGGTAAACAACCGCTTCCGAGGAACCTCCACCCGTAACACACTGTCCGACAACCGAACCTGAACCACCACCGGATCCGGATCATCCCCCCACGTCACATGAAACGGTAACCCAACCCGCTCCCGCATCGCCGTACCAAAGCTCCGCTCGACCACCCCCACCAAAAACCGCCGCCGATCCCGCGGTAACTCCGCCTTCGGATCAAGCCTGATCCCAAACTCACTCCGATCTACCGCCCCGCGAAATATCCACTCCCGATCCCCCTCCCCGGGAAATCGTTCCAATAACGCCACAACCCCGCCAATCTCCCCCGCCACCGCCATCGAGAGCCGCCGAGACAAAATGTCGAGATGACTGCGATAAAAAACCTGCCAAACCACCCCCTGAACTAACACCAGCGGTATCAAAATGATCAGCAAACTCCGCCCCAGCAGCGAACGCGGTAACCATCTGCGGCGGGGTTGGGTCATGGACGGACAAGCAAGGCCAGGGGGCGCTGCCCCCTGGACCCCCGCCAGGGAAGGTCCCTGGACGCCAAACCCTTAAGAGAGGGGTGAAGAACGAGGGGGGCCACAAAATGGTTGCAACTTCCAAGTTGGCCCCCCTCGTTCTTC
>JANXRN010000001.1 GCA_025352995.1 Acetobacteraceae bacterium | reverse complement strand
TATCAGCGCGGTGCGATGACTGGGCTGCGCCATCCCGGCGATCTGATGGCGCGCTACTCCGTGCCGGCTGGCACGGCGATGTATTGCGGCACCATGCCGGCAATCGCGCCGATTAGTTTCGCTGATGCGTTTGAGGCACGGCTGGTCGACCCGGTGCTGGGACGGGAATTGCTGTGCCGCTACATTATTACGGCGCTGCCGCTCGCCGATTGAAGGAAAAGCAGATGGCCCTTGTCCTGCACGGCTACCGCTACAGCGTTTATGTCCGCATTGTCCGGATGGTGCTGGCAGAGAAAGGGCTGGCCTACACAAGTCGGGAGGTGAACCCGTTCGCCGCCGATGTGCCCGCCGACTATCTGGCGCTGCATCCGTTCGCGCGCGTCCCAACCCTCGTGCAGGACGATTTCGTGCTTTACGAAACCACTGCCATCGCCCGCTATCTGGATGAGGCGTTCGCTGGGCCAGCTTTGCAACCAACCGCACCCCGGGCCCGCGCGCGCATGGCGCAGATCATCGCGATTATTGATTCCTACGGCTACTGGCCGATGGTGCGGCAGGTGTTTTCCCAGCGCGTCTTCGCGCCGGCGATGGGCAACGCGCCGGATGCGGCGATGATCGCCGATGGGATCGACAAATCGCATCGCGTGCTCGGCGCCCTGGAAGCGCTGGCCGGTGACGGCGGGCCGCTGGCGGGCGGCGCCAGCTGGTCACTCGCCGATCTTCATCTGGCGCCGATGATGGCCTATTTCGTTGCCGCCCCCGAAGGCGCCTTCGCCCTGCGTGGGTTTCCAAAACTAGTAGCCTGGTGGAGGGTTATGTCCATGGCGTCCAGCCTGCGCGACACCGATCCAGGCCTTCCTGGGTAGTTTCACGGATAGCGAAGCGAGGACGAAACCAGCCATATAGAGGATACAGTGCCGTGAACTCGGCCCTGCCACAAAGGGTTCCGATGTCCGACAATGAGGTTCTTCCCCCGCCGCCGCATTTCCTGCGGGGTTTCATCCGCCTTACCAAGCCGTACTGGTCCGAGCCGGGACTTTGGCGCCCGCGCATCCTGGTCGGGATTCTACTCCTGGTGGTCTGCGCCCAGGTCGCCCTGGCGCTGCGACTCAATTTGTGGAGCGCCGATTTATTCAACGCCCTCGAACGGCGCTCGACTGAACACGCGTTCGCCCAGATCGGCATTTTTGCGCTGATCGTGATGGGCACCATGGCCGTCAACACCGCGCATTTATACACGCGGCGCCTGCTGGATATCGACTGGCGGCGCTGGCTGACCACGCGGGTGGTGCATAACTGGATGAACGAAGCCCGGCATTATCAGGCCGGCCTCATCCAAGGCGATCACGCCAATCCGGACGGCCGCATTGCCGAGGACGTACGGATTTGCACCGAGGGCGCGATCGATCTCGCCAGCAGCCTGTTTTCCTGCATTTTGATGCTGGTGACGTTCGTCGGAATTCTGTGGTCGTTATCGGGCGTCGTTTCCGTGTTGGGCGTCAATATTCCCGGCCATCTGGTGCTGCTTGCGATGCTCTATGCCGGCATCGGCACGACGGTTGCCTTTGTGCTCGGCCGCCCGCTGGTGCGCGCGACCAATACCCGCCAAACCCGCGAAGCCGATTTTCGCCTCAGTCTGGTGCAGGCGCTGGGGGCGGCCGAGCCGATCGCGCTGGCGCGTGGGGAGCCGATTGCACGGCAACATATCGGCAGCCATTTTGAGGATATCGCCCCGGTCTGGCGCGATCAGTCGAACTTTCTGGCCCGGCTGGTGGCGTTTTCGTCCGGCTACACCACCCTTGCCGCAGTGTTTCCGATCCTGGTCGGCACGCCGCGTTTTCTGTCCGGCGCGTTGACCCTGGGCGGGCTGATGCAGTCGGCGCAGGCGTTCCAGCAAGTCACCAGCGCGCTGTCCTGGCCGGTGGATAACCTGCCGCGCCTCGCCGAATGGCGGGCATCGGTCGAACGCGTGCTGGCGCTGGATGACGCGGTGGCAACAGTGACGATCGAAGCCGCCCGAACCGGGGCAACCGCGATCAACCTCGATCGCGAAGGCATAGCCTGGCTCGGGGTGCGCGATCTGTGGATCGCCGCCCCGGACGGCACCGCGATGATTGCCGACCTCAGCATGCAGGTCGCGCAAGGCGAGCGGGTGCTGGTCGATGGCGATCACGACGCGGCCGCCGCGTTGTTTCGGGTTGTGGCGGGCATCTGGCCGTGGGGCCGCGGCCATGTCGATCTGCCGGGTGACGACCATATGATCGCCGTCGGCCGCAGACCGTACCTATCCGAAGGCAGCCTGCGCCAGGTGCTGCTGGCCGACGCCCCGGATGCCGACCTGATTGCGGTGCTCGACAAGGTGGGCCTGTCCCACCTCGCCGAACGGCTCGATCACGAAGCCGACTGGGACCTGATGCTGAACGGCGCCGATCTACAGCGCCTGTCCTTCGCCCGGGTGCTGCTGTTCAAGCCAAACTGGGTGGTGCTCGGCAACGCGACCGACGCGCTCGATCCCGCGTCCGCCGATACGATGCTGCAATTGCTGGTCGAGGCCCTGCCGGACGCCGGAATGTTCCTGATCGGCAGCCATCCCGGGTCCGCCGAGATCTTTACCCGGCGCCTGAGCCTGGAGCGCGCGGCGGATGGGGAGGTGCTGCTGCATGAGGTGCATGCAAGGCGGGCTGCGGCGCACACACCGCGGGCACGCCGGGCCAGCATTGTGGATTGGCTGCGGCAAGGCTTTGGGAATTGAACGATTTCCTGACGAAAGCGAGCCGCCACAGAGGGTAGAGCAGAAGTAAAAATTTTATATGCGTAACTGCCCAGGTTTCCCCTGGCCCTTGCAACAGGAAGGTTAAAGCCAAGAAAGCACTCCTTTTTTTGAAAAAAAAGGAGCAAAAAAACTTTTCCACTTTGGTTCCCTGCGCTCCGCTGTTGCGGGGGGACGCACGCCAACGGCAAGGAATGGATAAAGTTTTTTTGGTTCTTTTTGTTCACAAAAAGAACTGCTTGCCTTTTGATTTCTCTTGCTTTGGTGTCTCTCTCAACAAAGAACCTGAGCAGATACTTCTATTTTCCTCATACGACCCTCCGTGGCAGCTTCCTCGCAGGCCTTCGCAACCAATTAGTCCCCCGCAAACACCGGCCGGGCCTTCGCGACAAACGCATCATAGGCCCGCCCGAAATCGCGGGTTTGCATGCAAATCGCCTGCGCCTGCGCTTCGGCTTCGATCGCGGCATCGATCGACATATCCCATTCCTGGTGGATGCAGCGCTTGGTCATTGCGTGGGCGAAGCTTGGCCCGTCGGCGAGCGATTTCGCCAGGATCTGCGCGTCGGCCAGCACCGCATCCGGCGCGCATAGCCGATTGAGGAAGCCCCAGCGTTCGGCCTCCGCACCGTCCATTGATCGGCCAGTATAAAGCAGTTCGGCCGCGCGCCCGGCGCCGATCAGGCGGGGGAGGATGTTGCAGGCACCCATGTCGGCGCCGGCGAGGCCAACCCGCGTGAACAGAAAGGCGGTTTTGCTGCCCGCG
>JANXRN010000519.1 GCA_025352995.1 Acetobacteraceae bacterium | reverse complement strand
CGTAGGCCCAATCGGCACCGCCCCGTCCAACAACATCGCCCCGGTATCCAGCCCCGCATCCATTTGCATGATCGTCACGCCGGTTTCAGCATCGCCCGCCAGCAACGCCGCCTGAATCGGCGCCGCCCCGCGCCAGCGCGGCAACAGACTCGCATGAATATTGAGGCAACCGCGCTTCGGTGCGGCCAACATCGCCTCCGGCAAAATCAGCCCATAAGCGGCCACCACCGCAATATCGAGGCCCAACGCCGCAAATTCAGCCTGCGCCGCCGCATCCCGCCGCAACCGAACTGGCGTGCGCACCAACAAGCCCATCGCCTCCGCCGCCACCTGCACCGGGCATTTCCGCACCGCCTGGCCACGCCCCGCCGGCCTCGCCGGCTGGCAATAGACCGCCGCAACCTGATGGCCCGCATCCACCAAAGCCCGCAGCGCCGGCACCGCGAAATCCGGGCTGCCCATGAATGCGACGCGCATATCCTACTTCGCTTTCAGGCGCTGGTCCTTGGCCACCTTGCGCAAAATCATGTTCCGCTTCAGCGCCGAAATGTGATCGACGAACAACACTCCGTCGAGATGATCAATTTCGTGCTGCAAACACGCCGCCAACAAGCCATCGCCCTCAATCTCATGGCGGACGCCGGCAATATCCTCATACCGCACCTTGACCTGCGCCGGACGCACCACATCGGCATACTGGCCCGGTAACGACAAACAACCTTCTTCCCGCGTCGCCAACTCCTTGCTCGCCGCCACAATCTCAGGGTTGATCAGCACAATCGGATTGCGCCCCTCATTTTCCATCAGATCAATCACCACCAGCCGCAACAAACTGCCCACCTGGGGCGCGGCCAAACCAATGCCCGGCGCCTTATACATCGCGGCAAACATGCGCGGGATCAGCGCCTGCGCCGCCGCCCGATCCGCCGGCAACAGCTTGCGCGCCTTCGCCTTCAGGCTCGGGTGCGGCATGATCAATATCGGCAACGGCGTGGCCTCAACAGCCACACTAAGGGAAGTTACGTCCATGGTGCCCCCATGTAGCGGCGCCCCCGCCGCGGATCAATCCGCCCCCCCTTGCAACCAATGGGGGATTTGCCAATGTATCCCCTAACGGATCGCCGCAATGGGGTCCGCAACCCGCCCCGCTCTGCCCGAGGAGGCCACATTGTCCACCCGCCTGTTCACGTCCCCAATGTTTGTCGGCTTCGATCAGCTCGAGCAAATGCTCGAACGCGCCTCCAAAACATCGTCCGAAGGCTACCCGCCCTATAATATCGAGCAGGTCAGCGCCTCCGCGCTCCGCATCACCCTCGCCGTCGCCGGCTTCACCATGGCCGATCTGCAAATCACCCAGGAAGACAACCAACTGGTGATCCGTGGCCGACAAACCGACGACACCGGCGACCGCATCTTCCTCCATCGGGGCATCGCCGCCCGCCAGTTCCAACGCGCCTTCGTCATGGCCGAAGGCATCGAAGTCCGCGGCGCCTGGCTCGATAACGGCCTGCTCCATATCGACCTCGCCCGCCCGCTCCCCGAAACCCGGGTGCGAACCATCCCCATTACCCAACCCAACCAATCCACCGTCACCAGCCTCGGCCCCATCGTCGCCAGCCGCCGCGTCGGCAGCGAATGACACGCAGGAGATCAGCCATGAACACCTCCACCTCCCCCAAACTCGACCTCAAACATTACGACATCCGTAAACTGTCCCCCGAAGAACTCGGCCGGCTCGGCGTGTCGCAAATCGCCTACATCAAAACCGTCCAAGTCGACGGAACCCCGATGACCGCCATCCACGCCGCCGACGGCCGCCCAATGGCCATCGCCGAAACCTACGACGGCGCAATCGCGGCAATCCTGCAGCACGAAATGATGCCGATTTTGGTGCATTGAAGGCAGGGAGGAAGCAAGGCGAGGGGCGCTGCCCCCTCGACCCCCGCCGGGGTGGGACCCCGGACCCCTATCCCAAGAAAGCAAGGCTGGAATGAAGAAGGGGGCCTAGGTATCGGTTGCAACCGGTACCCAAGCCCCCCTTCTTCATTCCAGCCCCTCTTAAGGGTTTGGCGTCCAGGGACCTTCCCTGGCGGGGTCTGGGGCAGCGCCCCAGCGCTTCCTTCCTTCCTCCCTCAACCGCCCAAAAATCCCGGCATGATATCGCGTGCCAGGATTTCGAGGGTTTCGGCGTCGTTGCGGTAGGCGCTGCTGATCAGCAGTTGGACCCCGGCGCGTTGGTATTGGCCGACCAGGTCGGTGGCTTGGCTGGTGGTCATTGCGTTGCCGCTGAAGCTATGGGTTTGGGGGAGGTTGGCGCGTTTAGTGGCGAGGGCTGCATCGGTGGGGGCGAGGAGGAGGCCGATGGTATTGGTGCGTTCGATGCTGTTGTAGTCGCGATTTTGGGTTTCGCAATGTTGGCGGAGGATGTTGAATTTATGGGCGACGGCGGTGGGGTCGCCGAAGACGTTGCAGGCATCGCCTTGGCGGGCAACGGCGCGGAGGGTCATTTGTTCCCCGCCGCCGGCGATCATGATGGGTGGCTGGGGTTTTTGGAGCGGTTTGGGTTCGAGGATGGCGTTATCGGCGTGGAAGAATTTGCCGTGGAAGGTGGCGCGGGGTTCGGCCCAGAGGGTCCGGATAAGGCGGACGGCTTCTTCCATCTGGCGGATGCGGGTGGCGGGGGCTTCGGGAAATTCCCAGCCATATTGTTGGTATTCGGCTTGGAACCATCCGGCGCCGATGCCGAGGGTCATGCGGCCGCGGCTGATGACATCGACGGTCGCGGCGATTTTGGCGAGGTGGGCGGGGTTTCGGTAGGCGACGGATGAGACGAGGGTTGCGAGTCGGATGCGGGTGGTAACGGCGGCCAGCGCTGCGAGGGTGGTCCAGCTTTCCATGAACGGTTCATCGCGCGGGCCGACCGGATCGATCTGGATCAGGTGATCCATGACGGAGAACCAGGTGAAGCCGTTATTTTCCGCCCATTGGGCTTTGGTGGCAGCGCCGGCGAAGATGTCGGCGGTTTCGCCGGGGAACAGCCAGGACGGGTTATGGATGCCGAATTTCATGATTGGGTTCCTGATGGGATGGTGGCGTCGATTTCGGCCATTTCGGCGGGCGTGAGGGGACCGGCGGTTTCGGCTGCGATGCAGTCAGCGAGTTCCTGGCGATTTTTGACCCCGAGCACGAGCGTGTCGATCGGGAGCGACAGGGCGTAGCGATGGGCGGTTATGGCCGGGTTGGTGGTGTGTTTGGCGCAGAGGGCGCGAAAGCCGGCGGCGCGGGCGAA
>JANXRN010000510.1 GCA_025352995.1 Acetobacteraceae bacterium | reverse complement strand
CTCTTGCCGCCGGCCGGCGATGCTGGGCGAGCACCGAACCGGAGCGGCCGCTGGGCCGTGAGCATCGGAGCGCAGCTCAGCGCCGTCGGATCGCCGCCAGAGTAGAATTACCGGACAGGCTCCTAGCCGATCGTCCACCCGCCATCGACGATCATCGAACTGCCGGTCATCAGCGATGAAGCGTCGGACGCCAGATACACCGCCGCCCCCATCAGATCTTCCACCTTGCCCAACCGCCCGAGCTTGATCTTGCCCAGCACGAAGGCGCGGAAATCAGCGTCAGCCAGGAACGGCTTGGTCAACGGGGTTTCGGTAAAGGTCGGGCATAGCGTGTTGGACCGGATGCGGTGCGGCGCGAGGTCGAGCGCCATCGCCTTGCTCATCCCCTCCATCGCCCATTTTGACGCGCAATAAAGCGTGCGGTTCGGCCCGCCGACATGGCCCATCTGGGATGAGATGTGGATGATCGAGCCCGCCAGGCCCGCGGCGATCATGCCCTTGGTGACCAGTTGGGCGGCAAAGAACGCCGCTCGCAAGTTCAGGCCCATCACCGCGTCAAAATCATCTTCGGTGACGTCAGTGAAGCTTTTCGGCCGGTTGGTGCCGGCATTATTGACGAAAATATCGTAGGCCGACCGGGCTTCGAGCATCGCGGCGAAGGCTTTTGTGTCGCTGACATCCAACGCCACGGCATCGGCGCTGTCGCCCCGTGCCCGCAAGGCGGCGGCGGCGTCCTCGATTTCGGACGCAGTACGGGCGGTTAGCGTGACATGCGCGCCAGCACCGGCCAAGGCGGCCGCAAGCGCCAGGCCAATCCCGCGCCCGGCGCCCGACACCAGCGCGCGCTTGCCATCAAGGCGAAAGGACGGGGTTTGCGGAAGCTCCATCTTATTCAGCCGCCGTGCCATACGGGATGTTGCGGCCGCCATAGCGCCGCACCCGGATATTGGCCTGCTCGGCATGGCCCACGAAACCTTCGAGCATGCACAGGCGCGAACAATATTCGCCCACCATCGCCGACGCCGCATCGGTCAGCACCCGCTGATAGGTCACGGTCTTGAGGAATTTGCCCACCCACAGCCCGCCCGTGTAGCGCGCTGACCGCTTGGTCGGCAGGGTGTGGTTGGTGCCGATCACCTTGTCGCCATACGACACGTTGGTGCGCGGGCCGAGAAACAGCGCGCCGTAATTGGTCATGTTGGCGAGGAAATAATCATCGTCATCGGTCATCACCTGGACATGTTCGGACGCAATCCGATCCGCTTCGGCCAGCATTTCCGCCTTCGTGTCGCACAAAATCACCTCGCCATAATCCTGCCATGCCAAAGACGCGACCGGCGCGGTGGGCAAGATGGTCAACAACCGCTCGATTTCCGCCATCGTCGCCCGGGCGAGCTTTTCGCTGGTGGTGAGCAAAATCGCCGGGGAATTCGGGCCGTGTTCCGCCTGGCCGAGCAGATCGGTGGCGCAAAGTTCCCCATCCACCGTATCATCGGCAATCACCAGAGTTTCCGTCGGGCCGGCAAATAAATCGATCCCCACCCGGCCGTATAATTGCCGCTTGGCCTCCGCCACGTACGCATTGCCAGGTCCCACCAGCATATCGACCGCCGGAATAGTCTCCGTCCCCAGCGCCATCGCGCCCACCGCCTGAATGCCCCCGAGGCAGTAAATCACCTGCGCGCCCGCCAGATGCTGGGCCGCGACAATCGCCGGCGCCGGCTTGCCGTGGAACGGCGGCGCACAGGTCACAATCCTCGGCACGCCCGCAACGCCGGCCGTCACTACCGACATATGCGCCGACGCCAGCAACGGATATTTCCCGCCCGGCACGTAGCAACCCACCGAATTGACTGGAATATTCTTGTGGCCGAGCACCACGCCGGGCAGCGTCTCAACCTCGATATCCTGCAACGCCGCGCGCTGGTGCTGGGCGAAATTGCGCACCTGGTCCTGGGCAAACCTGATGTCATCCAGATCGCGCGGCGATAATTCGGCCAGGCAGGCGCGGATTTCAGCATCCGTCAGCCGGTAGTCGCTGCGGTCCCAACCATCGAACTTGATCGACATCTCCCGCACCGCCGCATCGCCACGGGTGCTGATGTCGGCGAGCAAGCCCTCCACAGTGGTGCGGATTTTCGCGTCATCCTCGGCGCGGGCTTCCTGGCTTCTGGCGGTTTTCAGGTGGCGGATCATTTGGGTCAGGTCCAATCGTGGGGAAGGATCAAGTAAGGCAAGGTCTTCTTTTTGTGAACAAAAAGAAGCAAAAAAACTTTCTCGGTTTGTTGCCGTGCGACGGCTTTGCTGTCTATCGTGGGGCATAACGACGAAAAACGTCGGGAGGAAACAACAATGCGTATCGCAATTCTGGTGGTTGGTATGGGTTTGGCAACGTCCCTGTTGCCGGCGCAGGCTGCAACGCCTGCCGAAGATAAATGCACCGCCCTAAACGGGTTATCCATCGCGCCATCGGCGATCGGGCTGCCCAACAGCGGCGCCGCGATCACCAGCGCACAATTCGTCGCCGCGTCCGCCGCCGCCGGCGAACATTGCCGGCTGAATGGCGCCATCCGCCCGATCGATCCCAAGGCACCCGAAATCCGCTTCTCCGTCGCCTTGCCCAGCGACTGGAACGGCAAAACCCTGATGCTCGGCGGCGGCGGCTTCAACGGCACCGTGCCCAACGTCGCCGGCCAGCAAACCGTTGGGCCGTTTGACGCCCCACCCCCGGTCAGCCGCGGCTTTGCCGTCTTCGGCAGCGATGGCGGCCACCAGGGCACCACCGGCGCCGTGCCGTTCCCCAATGTCGATGGCAGCTTCGCCCTCAATGACGAAGCGCTCGCCAACTACGCCGGCGACGCGCTGAAGAAAACCCGCGACACCGCGCTCGCCATCATCACCCGCCGCTATGACCGCGCCCCAACGCGCAACTACTACGCCGGCGGATCGAACGGCGGGCGCGAAGGCTTCGTGCTGCTGACCCGCTGGCCGCAGGATTTTGACGGCGCCATCATCGCCTACCCCTATTGGAGCGCGGTAGTGAACTCCATGGGCTTTGGCCGCATGGCGCGCGCCGCCGCAGCCCCGGGTGGCTTCCTGCCACCGGCCAAGCAGACCCTGCTGTTCAACGCGGTGATGGCCGCGTGCGACGGGCTCGATGGGGCGAAAGACGGGGTGATTTCCAACGTCAACGCCTGCAAGTTCGACCTCGCCAGCCTGCGCTGCCCCGCCGGCGCCGACAGCGGCGACACCTGCCTTTCCGACCCGCAAATCCATACCGTGCGCACCATCGAGGACCCGGTGACCTTCAAATTCCCCCTGACAAGCGGGGAAACCGGATTCCAAGGCTGGCCGGTGCTGTCCGGTGCCGATATTCGCGGCCAGCAACAGCTTGGCTCCGCCCCGCCAACCTCACCGCCCAACGCCAACCAATCCATGCTGGCGATCTTCTGGGACCATCTGGTCCGCTACGCCGTCGCCCGTGACCCGATGCTGAATACCATGACCGTCGATCCAGAAAATCCCGGACCGCTGCAAGCCCGCCTGTCCCAGGTGGAAGGAATGATGGATGTCGCAACCTCGGATTATTCAGCGTTCCAAGCGCACGGCGGCAAGCTGCTGATCGTGCACGGATTGGCCGACGCGGTGGTAACCCCACGCTCCACCATTTTGTGGTGGGGCCGGCTCAAAGCAAAAATGGGCGCCGACACAGTGCGCAGTTTCGCCCGCTTTTATACCGTGCCAGGCTATGGCCACGGCCCAGGCGGGCTGAGCGTCTATATGGCCGCCTGGGATTCACTGCCGGCGCTCGATGGCTGGGTCGATGGCGGCAAAGCGCCAGGACCGCAAATCGTTGCCGACAGCAATGCCGCGACAAAGGGCCGCACCCGGCCGCTGTGTGAGTTTCCGGCTTGGCCGAAATATGCTGGGAGCGGGGATGTTGGTCAGGCGAACAATTTTTCCTGTGTAGTAGAATAGCGGTAAGCAAGGTCTTCTTTTTGTGAACAAAAAGAAGCAAAAAAACTTCATCTATTGTTGCCGTTGGCTTGGGACTGCGGAGGGACTCAAGCCAACGGCAACAAACTGAGAAAAAGTTTTTTTGGTTCTTTTTGTTCACAAAAAGAACTGCTTTCTTAACCTCTTATCAACCCCAACCGCCCAATTAACCACGGCATCGTCAACCCCTGCACGAAAATCGAAA
>JANXRN010000496.1 GCA_025352995.1 Acetobacteraceae bacterium | reverse complement strand
CCCCCTTCTTCGTTCCGATCTCGCTTTCTTCGGGTTTGGCGTCCAGGGACCTTCCCTGGCGGGGTCTGGGGCAGCGCCCCAGCGCTTGCTTGCCTTTCTCCCCCACCCTGGCCAGTCCAGGCTGATTGCGATATGATGACGGCCACGTGTTTTTGGGGTGCGGATCATGGCGGCTAGCGTCAACAAGGTCATTTTGGTTGGCAATCTGGGCAAGGACCCGGAGGTACGATCGATGCAGGATGGCACCAAGATTGTGAACTTCAATCTGGCGACGTCCGAGACGTGGAATGACCGTGCGTCGGGGGAGCGTAAGGAGAAGACTGAGTGGCATCGGGTGGTGATTTTCAACGACCGCATTGGTGATGTGGTTGAGAAATATTGCAAGAAGGGCGCCAAGGTTTACATTGAGGGGGCGTTGCAGACCCGGAAATGGACTGACCAGTCGGGGGTGGAGAAATACACCACTGAAATTGTGATTGGCCGGTTCAAGGGCGAGTTGACGATGTTGGACACGCGCGCGTCGGGCGATCAGGGTGGCGATTGGGCCCCGCGGGAGCGTGCGGCCCCGGCGGCGCGGGCGCCGGCGTCACGTGGCAGTGCGGCGCCGTCGTGGGATCAGCCGAAGCCGGGCGGCGATTTGGATGATGATATTCCCTTCTGAGATTTGCCGTGTCTGAAACGCCAGTTGCCTGAAGCAAACAAAACCTGAATCGAGACTGAGTTGAGCGATACGCCCGAGGATCCGCCCGCCGAAAACGGTGGTGTGCCTGACGCGCCGATGCCTGGGGTTCCAGGGGTTCCGCCACCGTCACAGTTGGTGGTTTTGGAAGATGAGATGCGGCGGTCGTATCTCGATTACGCGATGTCGGTCATTGTTAGCCGGGCGTTGCCGGATGCGCGCGACGGGTTGAAGCCGGTGCATCGGCGGATTTTGTTCGGGATGCACGAATCGGGTTTCACCCACGACAAGCCTTATCGCAAGGCGGCGCGTGTGGTTGGCGACGTGATGGGCAAGTATCACCCGCACGGCGATGCCAGCATTTACGATGCGCTGGTGCGCATGGCGCAGAGCTTTTCGATGCGGGTGAAGCTGATCGATGGGCAGGGCAATTTCGGCTCGGTCGATGGCGATCCGCCGGCGGCGATGCGGTACACCGAGGCGCGGTTAGCGCGATCAGCGTTCCATTTGATTGAGGATATTGACCGCGACACGGTTGATTTTCAACCTAATTATGATGAGTCGGAGCACGAGCCAAAGGTTCTGCCGGCGAGCTTCCCGAATTTGCTGATCAACGGTGCCGGCGGCATTGCGGTTGGCATGGCGACCAATATTCCGCCGCATAATCCGGGCGAGATCATCGACGCGACTTTGGCGATCATCGCCAATCCGGAAATTACGCTCGATGAATTGCTGACGATTGTGCCGGGGCCGGATTTCCCCACCGGCGGCATCATCATTGGCCGGTCGGGCATTCGCAGCGGTTTGGAAACCGGCCGGGGCAGCGTGATCATTCGCGCCCGCGCCGAGATCGAAAACATCCGCAAAGACCGCGAAGCCATTATTATTACGGAAATTCCCTATCAGGTGAACAAGGCCACCCTGATCGAGAAAATCGCCGATCTGGTGCGTGCCAAGCAGATCGAGGGCATTGCCGAAATGCGCGATGAGAGCGATCGCTCCGGCATGCGCATTGTGATCGAGCTTAAGCGCGACGCCACGGGCGATGTGGTGTTGAACCAGCTTTACCGCTTCACCCAGCTGCAAACCAGTTTCGGCATGAACATGCTGGCGCTGGATAATGGCATGCCGCGGTTGATGGGCTTGAAGGACGCCTTGTCGGTCTTCATTCGTTTCCGCGAGGAGGTTATTCTCCGCCGCGCCCGGTTCGATCTGCGCAAGGCGCGGGAACGCGCGCATACCCTGGTCGGGCTGGCGATTGCGGTTGCCAATATCGACGAAGTGATTGCGACCATTCGCGCCAGCCCCGATGCGGCGTCCGCGCGTGCGGCGTTGATGGGCCGCGACTGGCCCGCCGAGGCGGTGCTGTCGCTGCTGGCGCTGATCGAGGATGAGCGCAATATTATCACCGAGGCCAACACGGTCCGGCTGACCGAAGAACAGGCCCGCGCCATTCTCGATATCCGCTTGCAGCGCCTGACCGGCCTGGAGCGGGAGCGGATTGATGGCGAGATGGCAGAAGTTGCCGCCAAGATATCGGATTTGCTGGATATTCTCAGCAGCCGGCCGCGGCGGATGGATGTCATGCAGGCCGAGTTGATCGCGGTGCGGGCAGAAATCGCCTCGCCCCGGATGACCGAGATTTCCGACAGCCTCGCCGATCAGGACGATGAAAGCCTGATCGAACCGGGCCGCATGGTGGTCACCATCACTCGTGACGGCTTCATCAAGCGCACCCCGTTGGAAACCTTCCGCCAGCAAAATCGTGGCGGGCGAGGGCGGTCGGCAGCATCGACTCGCGGCGACGATGTCGTCACCCGCAGCTTCAACGGGCACACCCATCAATGGGTGCTGTTTTTCTCATCCGGCGGCAAGGCGTTCCGCCAGAAGGTCTGGAAGCTGCCGGAAGGCGGGCCGACCGGGAAGGGCAGGGCGCTGGTCAATTTACTGCCCGAACTCGGCGCGGACACCATCACCACGGTGCTGCCGCTGCCGCATGACGAAACCCTGTGGGACAGCTTGCATCTGGTTTTCGCCACGCGTTTGGGCAATGTCCGGCGCAATCGGCTGTCGGATTTCCGCAATGTGCGGGCTGCCGGCCTGATCGCGATGAAGTTGGATGAGGGCGACAGCCTGATCGGCGTTGCCACCTTGCGCGAAGGCGATGACGTGCTGTTGGCCACCGCGAAAGGGCGTGCCATCCGCTTCCAGGCCAGCGACGACGTGCTGCGCCTGTTCTCCGGTCGCGACAGTTCCGGGGTGCGCGGCATTCGTCTGGCGGAGGGTAAGAACCCGGATGAGGTCATCAGCCTGTCGGTGCTGAACCACGTTACTGCCAGCAATGATGAGCGGGCGAGCTACCTCAAACACGCCTCGGCCAAGCGCCGGGCAGGCGATGAGGAAGCGGTCGAGACGGTGATCGATCCCGATGAAGACGGCGTGCAAGATGTCGCCTTGTCGCCGGAACGCATCGCCGATCTGGAACTCGCCGAGGAATTCCTGCTGACGGTGACTAATAGCGGCTTTGGCAAGCGCAGCTCGGCCTATGAATATCGCACCAGCGGGCGCGGCGGGTTAGGGATCGCCGGCATTACCCTCACGGCGCGCACCGGGACCTCGGTTGCCGGCACCTTCACCGTGCGGGCGGGCGATGGGGTAATGCTGGTGACCGATGCCGGCCGGCTGATCCGTCTGCCGGCCGATCAGGTGCGCATCACCGGCCGATCGTCGATGGGCGTGACCCTGTTCCGCCTCGACAAGGACGAACGGGTGACGGCGCTGTTTACTGTGCTGGAAGACGATACGACCGACGACGCCGCAGCGCCGGATGAACCGGGCGTGGATGACAATAATCCGGGTGAGGAGCCGACTGATGCCTAAGCAGCGTGCAGAACGGGTCGGGCTTTATCCCGGCACGTTTGATCCGATCCATAACGGCCATCTCGATATTATTTCGCGCGGCGCGCGGCTGGTGGATCGGCTGATTGTCGGCGTCGGGATTAATGTCGGCAAGGCGCCGTTGTTTCCGGTCGATGAGCGGGTGGCGCTGGTGGCCGAGGAATGTGCGGCCATTGCCGCCGCCACCGGCACCCATATCGAAGTGCGCAGCTTTGACGGCTTGCTGGTGCACTTCGCGCAGAAAGTCGGCGCCAAGATGATCGTCCGTGGCCTGCGCGCAGTGACTGATTTTGACTATGAATTCCAGATGGCTGGCATGAACTCCCGGCTCGCGCGCCACATCGAAACCACTTTTCTGATGGCGAGTGAGCATCACCAGTTCATATCGTCGCGATTTGTGAAGGAAGTGGCGCTGATGGGCGGGGATATCGTGTCCTTTGTGTCACCGCTGACCTTCGCGCGGACCATGGCAAAGATCGGCACGGCCAGCTAGAAGCCTGTGCACCATCAACTGCGGAGCATTTAACATGCAAAGACGCCATGTCCTGACCGCGCTCCTTGCCACTTCAACCTTGGGAACCACCATGACCACTGCTGACGCCGCCGGCCCCGATCTGGAAAACACCTTGTACATGGACCTGAAAGACGGCCGTGTGGTGATCCAGCTGCTGCCCGACATTGCCCCCAACCATGTCGCGCGGGTGAAGCTGCTGGCGCGCAAAGGGTTTTATGACGGGATCGTGTTCCATCGCGTCATCGAAGGCTTCATGGCCCAGGGCGGCGATCCGACCGGCACCGGCACGGGCGGCAGCGGCCTGGGCAATGTGAAGGCCGAATTCACCAAGACCCGCCACTTCCTGCGCGGCACGGTCGGTGCGGCCCGTTCGGCAAGCCCGGACAGCGCTGACAGCCAGTTCTACATCATGTTCGCCCCGGCGCCGCATCTGGATGGCCAATACACCATCTGGGGCCAGGTGACGTCCGGCATGGAAGCCATCGACAAGATCAAACGCGGCAGCGGCGGCGGTGGCACGGTGACCAATCCGGACAAGATCATCCGGGTTCAGGTTGCTGCCGACGCAAAGTAGGTCTGCCCCGCCTTTCCACGACTTGACGCAAGCGGCGCGCTGTCGTTCAAGGCAGCGCGCCGACGCTTGTTGAGGCAAGCGACGTCACGGCGAGCGCGTAGCTCAGTTGGTAGAGCACCGGACTTTTAATCTGGTGGTCGTGGGTTCGAGTCCCACCGCGCTCACCATTTTTCAACCTAACCGTGCCGGCACCCGTGGATCATTCCCCCATGCCGAGAACGAAAATTCCAATACTAGCCGCGGCATCTCCCGTATGGCGACGACTGAAGTCGGCAGCAGGAATACCCGCCAGGTTTCTGTAAAATCCGGCTCGGTCTGGCGAAACGCTGTCGGGCTGAGCAGCGCCAGGTTCGCACCGCCGGCCGGATCGCGGACTGATGTGTAGCGGATCGCCGCCATGCCTGCCGCCCGCGCGGCGTCGCCCACATCCTGGCACGGCGCGTAATTGGTCGGATGGGTCCATTCGGCGGCGTTCTGGTTCAGACGCGGCTCGGTGAGGTCGATCATGGACTCGGTCGCGGCGTCAATCCGGAACGCCGTCCGCTCCTGCGGATTTTCCGGCCGTTTGGTCGCGGGCGAATCGCAAAAAAACCGCAGCCGATAAAACGCTTCCTCGGCGAGTGCGGTTTCCACCCGCTCGGCGGCATAAAAGCAGCCATCACGCTGCCCCGCCCGGCGAAACCGGCTGCCGGTTTTGTACGGGGCATAGCGAAACGGCGTTGCCAGCAAATAATGCAGCCCGGCGCAACTGGCCGGGATCATCGGCTTGCTGCGGTCCAACGCGGCCTCGAGAATCGCCTGTTCGGCGAGGCTATCCACCAGCTTCATCGTCGCCACCTGCGACTGGCTTTCCACCACCCGCCAAAGCTCGCCCGCCCAGCCGCGCGCCTCAGACGCGAGCGCGCGCGGCGTCCACATAGTCCACCGCTGCGACCAGCCCGGTCACGCTTTGCACCAGATCAGCTGGCACCCCGCCGAGCGCGTGATTTTCGGCCCGCATCCAGGATTGCAGGGACGCATTTTCGCCACCCATGATGGCATCCAGGCTGCGGAACAGGCGGATCAGCAGCACGCTGAGCTCGTAGGGCTTGGTGCCCGACTGTAGCATGTAGTGCCCGGCGCGCAGGCGCGACGCGGTGGCTTCGGATACACCCAATATATGCGCCAACAGGGCATTATTGACGCCAAGCAACGCCGCCGCCCGCGAAACCGCTTTGCTGATCACCTCATCCTGCGTCAGACTGACGGGCCGATCCATGGTCAGCGAGACAGACATATTCATTCTCCTGAAATTAAACTCGGCAGTTCTTCCCTGAAAAATATACGCCTATCCGATCGCCATATGCAAGACAATTGCACCGGAGCGGCAGCGGGGGAGCGCTCCCACAGATTTGGCGACACCATCGTAACGCGTTAACCTGCCCAAATCACCATTGCCCAAGGAAACCACATGACCGCCCCAGAACGCCTGCGCGCCCTGATGCAACACCCCGGCATGATCACCATGCCCGCCGTCTGGGACGGTATGAGCGCCAAACTCGCCGCCGAAGCTGGCTTCAAAACCGCCTTCCTGTCCGGGTCCTGTGTCGCCGCCGCCCGCCTCGGCGGCCCCGATCTCGACCTCGTTTCCTTCGCCGAAATGTTTGATAGCTTCAATATGGTCCGCGGCGCCGCGCCCGATACGCTGGTGCTCGCCGATTGTGACCATGGCTACGGCAACGCGATGAACGTCCAGCGCACCGTCCGCGCCTATGGTCGCGCCGGCGCCGCGGCCGTGCTGGTCGAGGACAAAATCACCCCGCGCGCCCTGCAATCGGCCGGCAAGCCCTGCATCCCGCGCGAAGAAGCCCGCATGAAAATTCGCGCCGCCATCGCGGCGGCCAAAGATTCCGGCGTGCTCGTGCTCGCCCGCACCGACTGCCGCCCCACCGCCGGCATCGAAGAAGCCGTCGCCCGCATTGAAATGTATGTCGAGGAAGGCGCGGACATCCTGTTCCTCGATTCCCCCGATGGCCCCGAGGAAATCAAACGCGCCATCGCCGCCGCCAAAGGCCGCCCGTCCTTCAACGTGGTGCAGTCGCTGCGCCGCGATGCCCCGCCAACCGCGGCCGAAGCCGCCGCCATGGGTTTCAAAATCGGCACCTATCCGCCGACCATGCTGTCCCCCGCGATCGCCGGCATGAAGGCCGGACTCGCGGCGATGCTGGCTGGGGAAGCAACCGCGCCGAGCGCGCTTTCGACCGCTGATCATCGGGCGACGTTAGGGTATGGGGATTACGATATCGCGGCCAAGCCTTATATTATTGGATCAGGCAAGTAGGAAATAGGAAGTAAGCTGTTCTTTTTGTGAAGAAAAAGAACCAAAAAAACTTTTTGATAATTGTTGCCGTTGGCTTGGGTCTGCGGAGG
>JANXRN010000494.1 GCA_025352995.1 Acetobacteraceae bacterium | reverse complement strand
CGACGTCGCATCGTTGCAGGGGCATCTGCGCGGCGCGATTGACACCCGCACCGTCGCCACGATCGGCACCACCGCCATTCAGGCTGGGCCGATGTCGGAACTCACCACCGCCCGCGCGACGGCGGTGCATGATGGGTTTGTCGCACGCGGCTTTTCTGATCACGCAGCCTGGGGTTTGGCCGCGAATGCGGTGCAGGAAAGCGGCGCCAATCCAGCGCCACCGCTTGGCGATGGCGGCCGCAGTTCAGGCCTGTTCCAGTGGAACGGCGACCGCCGCGCCGCCTTCGTCAGCCAATACGGCATGGACCCACATGCCGCGCCGCTCGACAAGCAACTCGACTTTGCCGCCGCTGAAATGAACGGAAGCGAGAGCAAGGCCGGTGCCGCCATTCGTGCCGCCACCAATCCGGCCGATGCAGCCCGGATCGTCAGCACCCAGTACCTTCGCCCGAAAGACACGGTCAACGAGGAACCGCGCCGCGCCGGCATCGCCAACGCCCTGACCGGCGGCACCGCCCCGCGCCTCAGCCTTGGCGATGCGCTCAAGAATGCCGACGCCATGTCCGCCAACCTGCCGCCGGAACTGCGGCTGCAAGCCGCCTCGAAAACTCAGGAAGCCTGGCATCAGCAGGATGCCGGCTATGCCATCGAGCGCGCCAACCTGGCCCGCACCACCGCCGATCTGTCTGCCGCTTACGGCCAGGGCCTGACCAGCCAGGACATCCCCGCCGACCGCATCCGCAGCGCCTTCGCCGGCGAGCCCGAGCATGCCCAGCGGATCATCACCGACCTCACCATCCGCCGCAGTGCCGGGCAGTTGTTCCAGGGTGTTGCCGGCGCATCGCCGGAGGATGAACAGGTTGCCCGCGCGCTGCTGGCCGTGCCTGGTTCGCTGGCCGCCGGCGCGTTGAAGCGGGACGCGCAAGGCAAGCTGCTGCCGCCCGCTTTGCCCGGCGCCACCGCCACCGAAAGCGCCGACGATCTGCACACGCGCCTGGCCGTCGCCAGCCAATACGACCAGATGCTGGCCGCCAAGCACGAAGCCATCGCCAAGGACTCGGCCGCCTATGCCGCCGCTCGCCCCGAACTGAAACCGGCGCTTGATGCGTTGCAGGCCAATCAGCCCGGCGCGTTCGAGGCCTATGCCGCCGCCACCGCCGCCGTGCAGCGCAAGCTCGGCGTGGCAGAACAATCCATCCGCGTGATGACCAACGACACCGTCGGCAAGATCGCCGCCCAACTCGGCAGCACCGACCCGAACAAGGCCGACATGGGTGCCGCACTCGACCAGATGTCCAAGACCTATGGCACCGCTTGGCCGCAGGTGCTGGGCGAGCTGGTCCAGCACGGCAAGATCAGCCCAGCCTGGCAGTTGATGGCGGCGATGAGCGACCCCACGCAGCTTTATGGCCGCCAGGACTTGCAGCGCGCGCTGGTCATGACCCAGCAGAAAGGCGGCCTGGAGAAGTTGCGTGAGGACGCGCCGCCCGACGCTGTCAAAACTATCCGGGCCGATCTCGACGGGACCATATCGTCGTTCCGCGAAGTGTCCCGATGGACGCCGCAGCAGATGCAGCTGCTCAACACCGTGCGGCATGGCGTCGAAACCCTGGCGCTGTATCGCGCCACCCAGGGCATGAGCGCCGGCACTGCGCTCAAGAGCGCCTATAGCGACATTATTGGCACACGCTGGGATACGGCCGGCGCCGATGGCAGCGGGGTCTTCTATGGTTCGAATACCATGCTGGTGCCCAAGGGCATGGCGGGCGATACCGAACGCGCCACCGCCGCCTTCCTGCGCGACCTGAAGTCCACCGACCTGGCGCCGCTCGAAAGCAGCCAGCCTTTGACGGCGCCGCAGCGCGCCGATGCGACCCTGTCGGTGGCGCAGAACGGCATCTGGATCACCAACAAGGACGCGTCCGGCGTCGTGCTGATGGGCCGGACCCGCAACGGCGACCTGCAATTGATGCGCGGCGTCGCCGGCGCGCCGATCGGCATGAGCTTTGATGCAATTCGTGCCCGCGTCTACTCTGCGCCGCTCGAAAAACGCGCGCCCAGCCCGGGCGTTGTCCCGCCCTCGCATCTGCCAACCTTTGACATGGCGCCATAATGGCCGGCCTGATCTTCGGCGATCCACCCGAAAGCGTTGCCGTCACGGCCCAGGGCCTCGACGCCTTCCAGTCCAGCACCGGCGATGTGCTGTCCGCCGCTGCTGGCAGCGCGTGGCACAACAGTTACACCCCGCGCTTATATCGGGCCGTGAAGTCCGAATTCACCGTCGACGTTCATACCGACGCGGCCGACGTGCCGGAAGTCGACGGCATGGGCAACGCAACAGGCGGCACCACCCATATCCCGGCCAGCGGCCCGGCGCTGCTGTCGCCGGAGGAGGCCACGAAGGCGCACGGCATCCGCGGCATGCTGACCTTCAAAGCCCCGATGACCGACCAGGCCGCGGCCGCCATCGCCCAGGAGCACCAGGACGAGGTAGCGCGCCAGGCCATCATCGCCCGCGCGCCCGACAGCATCCTGGCCGGCGCCACTGCCCAGACCGTGCTCGGCTTTGCCACCGCCGCGCTCGACCCGATCAACATCGCCGCGTCCATAGTGCCTGTATTGGGGCAAGCCCGCATGGCCAGCCTGCTGGTCAACGCCGGCAGTGCCGCCGGGCGCGCCGGCGTCCGTGCTGGCGTCGGTGGCGCCCAGGGTGCCCTCGGCATGGCACTGCTGGAACCGTTGAATTACGCGCTGAGCCAGCGTGAACACATCGACTGGACCATGGCCCATGCGCTGCAAGACATTGCCTTTGGCACCGTCCTTGGCGGCGGCCTGCACATGGGTGGCGGTGCCATCGCCGATGCGTGGACTGGCAAGTATCGTAGCCCGATCGGGCAATTGCTGGAAAACACTTCGCCGGAGCTGCGCCACGCCTTGCTGCAAGGCAGCGTCGCCGCGCATGTCGAGGGCCGCCCAACCAATGTTGCGCCGCTGCTGGACATCGCCCCGCCATCCTATCGCAAGGTGACCGATGGCGCCGGCCTCGGCAACTACGCCACGTTCACCCCAGGCGGTCTGCGCATTGAGGTTCGGCCGGAAATTGTCCCGGCTGACAGCCTGCTGGTCAGTCACACCGACGCCGGCACTGTCAACCCGGCCTACCCGCACGAGGCCGGCATGCAGCCGCGCGACCGCACCAACGCGTCCAGCCAGGCGCAGATCGCCGATCTTGCCGCCAATCTGCAGCCGGAACTGCTGGCGCCCTCGCCCCAGGCCGGCGCCGGCGCGCCCATCGTGTCGGACGGGCATGTTGTCGAAAGTGGCAATGGTCGTGTCATGGCGATCCGGCGGGTCTATGACGATCCGAACCTGGTGCACCGCGCTGCGGGCTATCGCGCCTACCTGGAAAGCCAGGGCCACGACCTGACCGGCATCGACAAGCCGGTGCTGATCGGCCGTCGTGTCACCGCGCTGACGCCGGAACAGCAGCGCGATCTGGCGCGCGGCGGCAACGAACGCAACACCATGGCGCTGAACGCCACCGAGCAGGCGCGCGGCGACGCCAGCCGCGCCGGCAGCGCCATCGATCAGTTGCATCCGGGGCCGATCGACAGCGTCCGCAATGGCGGCTTCGTGCAATCCTTCTTCGCCCAACTGCCCGCCAGCGAGGCCGCTGGCCTCCGCCTGTCCGATGGCCGCCTGTCCCCCGATGGTGCCCGCCGGATCAGTGGCGCGGTGTTGGCGCACGCCTATGGCGACGCGCTGGGCACGACGCTCGAACGCATGCTGTCCGGTGATGTTGCCCACTTCAAGGGCATCGCCGGGGCGCTGCATGATGTGGCACCGGTCTGGGGCACCCTGCGCGCCGCCGCCGCGCGTGGTGACATCCCGGCCAATCTCGACATCACCCCGGCGCTGGGCGAGGCGGTGCAGCTGCTCGACCGCGCCCGTGCCGCCGGCCAGCCGATCGGCGACTTCGTGGCCCAAGGCGACATGCTCGGCCAGAACCCAACTGCCGTGGCGCTGTTGCGCCTGATGTTCCATGACGAGGCCGGCCGTCGCCCGGTCGCTCAGGACAAGATTGCCGAACTGCTGCGCCGCTATGTCGGGCAGGCCATGGAGGTCAAACCCGGCCCCGATCTGTTCGGTGGCGCCCCGCTCGGTCCGGGCGACCTGCTGCACACGGTAACCGACGCCGCCGGCCGCGCCCGCGCCGCGCAGGCGATTGCCGATATCCAGGGCACTGCGCAAATCCACCCCGAGGACATCGCCGCCAGCCGAGAGGCCACCGCAGCCGCTCAGCAGGCCAGCATTGGCATCGACCCCGATCCACGTGCGGGGGTAGCGGGCATGCGGCCCGACGCCAGTGCACGCCCGGCTGGCGTGCCCGCAGCCGATGACGTGAACCTCGCGCGCCTTCCCGCGGACCAGCAGGCGGTGCTGACCCGGCTTTACAACCGGGCGGCCGCCGAGAAGCCAGGCTTTGACAGACTGATATCCGGCATCGCGGCCGAGGCGGGCGGCGAGGCAAAGCTTAGCGGCCTGAAAGGCACCAAACGAGCGGTCGCGAAGATCGAAGCCGACTACGCTGGGAACGCCAGCGGCATCAAGGATCTGTTGCGCGCCACTATTGTCGTCGATACGCCCCAGCAGGCGGCGGCAGCAATTCGCGCCACGTCGATGCAGCGAGTTGATGGTCTATTGGTACCAGCTAAATACACGCTCTACGCGAGAGTGAAACACGCCGTGAGGAACGGAGAGATCGACGATCCTCGCTCAAAGTGCGCTTCATTTGAAATCTTTGATCGGGAAGTTGTCGACGCTCAATTAGAACGGGTCATAAAAAGCGATATTGACGGTGGCCTGGCCGCTGCCGAATTCCGCAAAGGAGCCTATTTCTCCGCTTTGACGTTATTTCCTCTAAACGAACTTGGCGCATTTAGGTTGATGTCCAAAATTACAGGTACTATTTGGGGACGTTGGAGCGGGGGATACCGGTCACTAGTTTCGAGTAAGTTGGAGCATGACATTAGCTAGAAGGTCCGTAGCCTACCTTTTACGGTATCAGTTTCGGGGCGGCGCCCGCAGAAGTCACCGACTCCTTTAGGAGGCGAAAGGATTCGAAGGCCTTCATTAAATGGGTAACGATAACTGTGGTACCTAAGGCTAGCGCCGAAGGACAATAAGGGAACACAAAAGATGAATTATAACTCGGGGATCGGAGTTCGCAATCGTGCATATCGCAATTGACGGAACGGCACGCCTTCACGGAGGCGGAGCCCTTCACTTACGTGAGTTACTTTCTGCGTGGAGTCGGTCCGGGTTGTTGCAGGAACACACCATTTCAGTATTCTGCCGTGAGGAGAACGCGGAAGTCATGCGCGGTTGGATCTCAGCTTCCAGTCGAGGGACGTCAGCAAACCCGATAGAAATCAGATCGGTCATTAAGTCCGGAGCATCAAACTTCGCTAGATTGAAGTGGCAGCAATTGACGCTACCTCGAATTGCAAGTGCTGAAAAGTATGACGTGGTCTTCTGTCCAGGTAACATATCTCCCTTGTTCTGCAAGGTCCCAACCGTTGTTGTCTTCCAGAATGCCGCTCCATTTTGCTCAGCCATCACTGTTGGGAGCGAAGGATTTGTCCGATGGGTTTCATTCAGCATCCTTGGGATATTAATGCGGCTCTCTTGTAAAACCGCGACAAGAACGATTTTCATTTCGCACTACTTCATGGACTTGTTCCTCAGTATGGGATATTGTTCGAGTAATCGGTCAGACGTAATCTACTTAGGTAGG
>JANXRN010000489.1 GCA_025352995.1 Acetobacteraceae bacterium | reverse complement strand
CGTCGCCAAAATCGCCGACGGCAGCCGCGGCACCAGGCCGGTTGCGATGAAATCCAGCACCACCCGGACGCCGACCAGAATTCCTAGGATTGCGAGGATGGCGGCCAGGCTGCTGAAAAACTGCAAAGGCCGCTCTTCTTTCACCAGCACCACAATGGTGCGCAAAATTCGCAGCCCGTCGGAATAGGTCCGCAGCTTGGACACCGACCCGACCGGCCGGTCCTTATATTTGGTGACGATTTCCCCGACTGGCATTTTAAGATCGAGCGCGTGGACGGTGAACTCGGTCTCGGTCTCAAACCCTGATGCGAGGGACGGAAATGACTTCACGAACCGGCGGCTGAACACTCGATAGCCTGACAGCATGTCCGAAATCCGGTTGCCGAACACCATCCGCACCAGCCCGGTCAGCACCAGATTGCCCAACCGGTGCCCAGGCCGATACGCGGCCTCAATATCGGTCACCCGCGCGCCGTTGACCATGTCGAGATGGTCCGACACCAGCAGATCGACCATCGCAGGTGCGGCTGAGGCATCATAAGTGTCATCGCCATCGACCAGCAGATAAATGTCAGCCTCGATGTCGGCAAAGGCGCGGCGCACGACATTGCCCTTGCCTTGCAAACTCTCCCGTCGGACCTCGGCGCCCGCGGCGCGGGCAATGTCTGGCGTCGCGTCGCTCGAATTATTGTCGAACACATAAATCATCGCTTCCGGCAGGGCAGCCTGGAAATCAGCGATCACTTTTGGGATGGCCACCTCTTCATTGTAGCACGGCACGATCACGGCCACGCGCAAATTGGGCCAGCGCGGGGCGGGAAGGCTAGGTGTGCTGGCGTTCATTGACGAGCCCGATCGGAAGTTGCGACATCGCCAGCCTAGATGGACGGTCGATTCTATGCCAAGTGTCCGTCAGCTTTGGCTGTCGGGCCTGAACACCACCCGGCGCGATAGGTTGAAGTTGAATATCATCGCCGCCGGAATGCCGGCTGCCACCGGGATGATCGGATGGGCGACGCAAAAGCTGCTGACCGTGATCAGCAGCATGTAGACACCACGATTGATCAGAAATCCGACAAAATTCGCCGACATGAAGGCGGCCCATTGGCGCAGCAACCCGCCTTCGCCGCGTTGGTCGCGAAACGTCCATTGCCGGTTCAGCCACCAATTGACCGTGGCTGCGATCACGTAGCCAAGCAACCCCGCGATATAGAGTCCGACCAGCGCCTTGCTCGCGTAAACCGTGCCGGCGTCGAAAAAAAAGCCGACGAACCCAACAGTGCCAAACCGCAGGAATTGCTGCGCGATCACGACGCGGTGCGGCGACAGAAAGCGGGCCAGCAAATTCTCCATCTGCCCTGCTTACAAGCATCGTCGCCCGGAACCAAATTGCCTTCGAAACCCCGCCGGGTCATGCTCGGCGCATGATCATCGGCACCGCCGGCCATGTCGACCATGGCAAGACCACCCTGATCCACGCCCTCACCGGGATCGATGCCGATCGCCTTCCGGAGGAAAAGCGCCGCGGCATGACTATCGATCTCGGCTACGCCTATGCTGGGGCGTTGGGCTTTGTCGATGTGCCGGGCCACGAACGTTTCGTCCACACCATGCTGGCCGGCGCCGGCGGCATTGATGCGGCACTGCTGGTGGTCGCCGCCGATGACGGCATCAAGCCGCAAACCCTGGAACATGTCGCGATCCTCGATCTGCTCGGCATTGATCGCGGCGTGGTGGCGATCACCCGTGCCGATTTGGCACCCGATCGGGTCGCCACGGTCGCGGCCGACATTGCAGCGCTGCTCGCCACCACCTCGCTGGGCGGCGCGCAGGTTCTGCCGGTTTCAGCGATCACTGGCGCTGGGATCGAAGACCTCCGCGCAATCCTCGCCGATCTTGGATCGAAGCCGCGCGACCTTGCCGGCTACCCGAGGCTCGCCATCGACCGCGCCTTCGTCGTTGCCGGTGCCGGCGTGGTGGTGACCGGTGCGCTTGCCGCCGGCAGCATCGCGGTGGGCGATCGGCTGGTTCTGTCGCCGTCGGGCATTGAGGTCCGGGTGCGCGGTCTCCATGCCAACAACCAGCGGGCAGACCAAGGTTTTGCCGGCCAACGTCTGGCGCTCAACCTGGTCGGCGCCGAAAAAGCTGCGGTGGCGCGCGGCGACTATGTCGTGGCCGCCGAAATCCATGCCCCGACCCAACGGCTCGATATGCGCATCCGTCTGCTGCCGGGGGCCAAACCGCTGCGCGCCGATACGCCGATGCATGTGCATATCGGTGCCGCCCATGTCACTGCTCGCATCGCCCCGCTCGCCGGTCCGATCGGCGCGGGGGAGGGTGGTCTCGCCCGTGCCGTGCTCGATCATCCGATCGCGGCCCTTGCGGGGGACCGTCTGGTGCTGCGCAACGCCGGCGCCACCGTTACCTTGGGTGGCGGCGTGGTGCTCGATCCCTGGCCGATTTTGCGCGGCGGGCGCACCCCGGCGCGACAAGGCCAACTGGTGGCCCCCGATCTCGCGGCGTTGCTGGCCCTGACTAGGATTGACTGGGCCATCTACGCACGCGCCCGCAATTTGCGTCCGGCGGCGCAAACCACCCTGCTCGCGGCGGCGGGTGGCGTGCTATGCGGCGGCTACGCGCTCACTGTTGCGGACCTCGACGGGCTGACATCGTCGATCACCACAACCCTTGCCACCCTGCACCGCGAACACCCCGAACTGCCCGGCCTCGCCCCCGATCGCCTGCGCGCTACCCTGCCAGGCAAACCACCCCGCGCCCTCGCCGATGCGGTCATCGAACGCGCACGCCACGCCGATACCCTGCGCCAGGATGGCGCTTTCCTCAGCCTCGCCGACCACCGCGCCCGGCTCAGCCCAACCGACGAAGCCCTTTGGGACATTCTGCAAGACGACCTCGTCGCCGACCGGTTTCGCCCGCCCCGGGTCCGCGATCTAGTCGCCCGCACCCGGATGAGCGAGCCGCTGCTGCGCGCCAGCATGCGCCGCTTTGCCCGCCTGTCGTGGCTGGTCGAGGTCGCCCCGGACCATTTTTATATGCGTGCAGCGGTGGCCGAAATGGTCACCATGGCCGCCGAAATCGCCAACCGCGACGGTGACATCAGCGCCGGCGCATTCCGCGATCGGCTAGGCATCGGTCGCAATCTGGTGATCCGTATCCTGGAATTCCTTGATTCACAGGGAGTTACCTATCGCCGCGGCGACATTCGCCATATTCGCGCCGATAGATTGGGCAAATTTGACCATTGAACAAGGCAGCAAAAACGAAACACGTCGTCACCAAGTGCGCACGAACAGCGGTGCGTCAGTGCCAAAAAGTTTTTTTGGTTCTTTTTGTTCACAAAAAGAACTGCTTGCCTTCCATCACTGTTACAAAAATAGGGCTGTCTCCCTGCCGTATGATTGGCTACGTTGGGCAGCTATGTTAATAGTGCATGGTCGAGCCGGAGCCGAAAACATGAAACGACGGACAGTTCTGCAGGGCATTGGCGCGGCACTTGCCGCCCCCCGGATTGCGGCGGCGCAAGCGGCGCGGGTGCTGAAATTCATCCCGCAGTCCGACCTTACCGTGCTCGACCCGATCTGGACCACCGCTTACGTCACTCGCAATCACGGGTTCATGGTGTTCGACACGCTGTTCGGCAGCGATGGCAGCTTCAAGGCCTCGCCGCAGATGGCCGCCGGCATGACTGTCGAAAGCGATGGCAGGCTGGTGCGCATTACGTTGCGCGATGGGCTGAAATGGCATGACGGCGAAAAAGTGCTGGCGCGCGACTGTGCGGCCTCGATCAAGCGTTGGGGCGCGCGCGACAGTTTCGGCCAGACGGTGATGGCGGTGACCGACGAACTCAGCGCGCCAGACGACAAGACCATCCAGTTCCGACTGAAGAAGCCGTTTGCCCTGTTGGCCGACGCGCTCGGCAAGTCATCGTCGAATTTTGCCGCGATGATGCCCGAACGGCTGGCGCTCACCGACCCGTTCAAGCAGATCACCGAAATGGTCGGCAGCGGGCCGTACAAGTTCAAAGCCGATGAACGCAATGTCGGGCATCTCGTTGTTTATGAATGTAACGCGGCCTATGTGCCCAGCCCGACCGGCACCGCGTCCTGGACCGCCGGCCCCAAGATCGCCAATTTTGACCGGGTCGAATGGCATGTTATCCCCGACCCGTCGACGGCGGCGGCAGCCTTGCAAGGCGGCGAAATGGATTGGTGGGAAACCCCGACCGGGGACTTGCTGCCAACCTTGCGCAAGGCCGGCATCACCGTCGCGATCCAGGACCCGACCGGGCTGATCGGCTGCATGCGCTTCAACCAGTTGCAGCCGCCGTTTGATAATCCTGCCATCCGTCGCGCGATTATCGGCGCGATCAGCCAGGAGGATTTCAACCTCACCATCGCCGGCGACGATCCGGCGATGTCGCGCACCGGGGTCGGCGTGTTTACCCCCGGCACACCGCTGGCGTCCGATGTCGGCCTCGAACCGCTGATCGGCAAGCGCGACTATGACAAGGTCAAGCGCGACCTCGCCGCCGCCGGCTACAAGGGTGAAAAAGTGGTGTTCCTGGCGCCGACCGATCTGGCAGTGCTGAAAATGCAGGGCGACATCGCTGGCGACGCGCTGAAGCGGGCGGGCCTGAATGTCGAGGTTCAGGCGATGGACTGGGGCAGCGTCGTCGGCCGCCGGACCAACAAAGGCCCGATCGACAAGGGCGGCTGGAACGTCGCCTGCACCTTCTGGACCGGCGGTGATCATCTGACGCCGGCCGGCCATACTTTCATGCGTGGCACCGGCGAAGCCGGCGGCAACTGGGGCTGGCCGAGCAGCACCGTGCTCGAAGATCTGCGCACCCAGTGGTTCGATGCGCCCGGCCTTGCCGCCCAGCAGAAGCTCGCCCAGGCCATGCAGCGCCAGGTGATGCAGGATGTGCCATACGTGCCGCTCGGTCAGGTGTTGCAGGCGACCGCATTCCGGAAGAACATAACCGGCGTGCCGAACGGGTTTGCTATGTTCTGGAATGTGCGCAAGGGCTAAAGCCCCGGGGAGACGACGCTTCATGTTCGCCTATATCATCCGCCGCGTGATCGCCACCATTCCGGTGGTCGCGATCGTCGCGTTGTTCATCTTCAGCCTGTTGTATTTCGCCCCTGGCGATCCGGCCGCAATTATCGCGGGCGATCAGGCAACGCCTGCCGATGTCGAGCGCATTCGCGCCTCGCTCGGCCTCGACCGCCCGTTTGTGGTGCGCTTCTTCGAATGGTCCTGGCAAGTGGTGCAGGGCAATCTTGGCGTGTCGATCTTCACCAACCTGCCAGTCAGCAAGATGATCGCCCAGCGAATTGAGCCGTCTTTGTCGCTGATGCTGCTGACGCTGACGTTCGCGATTTCGGTCGCGGTGCCGTTGGGCGTGCTGGCGGCTTGGAAGCACGGCACCTGGATTGACCGTCTGGTGATGATGTTCGCGGTGTTCTTCTTCTCTGTGCCCGTTTTCGTCGTGGGCTATCTGCTCGCTTACACGTTTGCCTTGCAACTCGATTGGTTCCCGGTCCAGGGCTACACGCCGTTTTCGATCAGCGATCCGTGGCCGTGGCTGCGCAATCTGGTGCTGCCGGCAGCGGCCCTTGGCGGCGCGTTCGTCGCCCTGATTGCGCGTATCACCCGTGCCACCATGCTCGAAGTGCTGAGCCAGGATTACATCCGCACCGCCCGCGCCAAGGGTGTCAGCCAGCGACCGATCTTGTTCATGCACGCGCTGAAAAACGCGGCGGTGCCGATCGTCACCATCATCGGCATCGGCTTTGCCGGGTTGATCGGTGGCGCGGTGGTGACCGAAAGCGTGTTCGCCATTCCCGGCGTCGGGCGGTTGGTGGTCGATGCGATCTTGCGTCGCGACTACCCGATCATTCAGGGCGTCGTGCTGATGCTGAGCTTCACCTATGTTCTGGTAAATCTCTGCGTTGACCTGCTTTACACCCTGTTCGACCCGAGGATCCGTTACTGATGTCCAGCACCATTCTCGATCCCGCCATCGCGGCAGAACTGCCCGACGTGCTGCCCGCCCGCAAACAGCGTGGCAAGGTGGCGATGTTCGCTTATCGCCATCCCAGCATCTTCGCCGGCGGTCTGCTGGTGTCGCTGGTGGTGGCAAGCGCGGTCTTCGCGCCGTTGCTCGGCACGGTTGATCCCACCGCGCTGGCGCCTGCCAAGCGGCTGCGGGTGCCGTCGGAAATTTACTGGTTCGGCACCGACATGCTTGGCCGCGACATTTATTCGCGGGTGCTTTACGGCACCCGCGTGTCGTTGCAGGTGGGCGTGATGGTGGCGCTGTTTGCGTCCGTCATCGGCATGTTCATTGGCCTCACCTCCGGCTTCATCCGGGTGCTCGATACGGTGGTGATGCGGGTTATGGACGGGCTGATGTCGATCCCCGGCATTTTGCTCGCCATTGCGCTGATGGCACTAACCCGCGGCAGCGTCGGCAACGTGATCATCGCCATCACCATCACCGAAATCCCCCGCGTTGCCAGGCTGGTGCGCGGGGTGGTGCTGTCCTTGCGCGAGCAACCCTATGTCGAAGCTGCCGTCGCCGCCGGCACGCGGGTGCCGAAAATCATCTGGAAGCACATTCTGCCGAACACGCTCGCCCCGATCACGGTGCAGGCAACCTTCATCTGCGCCTCGGCGATGATCACCGAAGCGACCTTGTCCTTCATCGGCGCCGGCACCCCGCCAACCATCCCGAGCTGGGGCAACATCATGGCCGAAGGCCGTGCGCTGTGGCAGGTCAAGCCCTTCATCGTGCTGTTCCCGGCCATGTTTCTGTCGATTACCGTTTTGAGCATTAATCTGCTTGGCGATGGGCTGCGCGACGCCCTCGATCCGCGCATGGCAAAGAAGATTTAGGCATATGGCGCTCCTCGAAGTCGAAAACCTGCAAACCCATTTCGGCACCATCGATGGCGTGGTGCGCGCGGTCGAAGGCCTGTCCTTTCATATCGATGCTGGTGAAACCCTGGCCATTGTCGGCGAAAGTGGCTGCGGCAAGTCGGTCACCTCGATGTCGATCCTGCGGCTGGTGCAAGAACCACCTGGCAAGATCGCCGGGCGGGTCACCTTCCAGGGCCGCAACCTGCTCGAACTGTCCGAACCCGAGATGCGCAAGATCCGTGGCAAAGACATCTCGATGATCTTCCAGGAACCGATGACCTCGCTCAACCCGGTGCTCACCGTCGGGCGGCAGATCGGCGAAACTTTGCGCCTGCATGAAGGCCTGTCGGCGCAGGCCGCCGAACAGCGCTCGATCGCGATGCTCGCGCTCGTCGGCATTGCCGAACCCGAGCGGCGGGTGCGCGAATATCCGCATCAATTGTCGGGTGGTATGCGCCAGCGGGTGATGATCGCCATGGCGCTGGCCTGCAATCCGCAGCTGCTGATCGCTGACGAACCCACCACCGCGCTCGACGTCACCATCCAGGCGCAAATTCTCGACCTGATGCGCGACCTTAAAACCCGAGTCGGTGCCGCCATCATGCTGATCACCCATGATCTCGGGGTGGTCGCCGAAATGGCCCAGCGCGTGGTGGTGATGTATGCCGGCCGCAAGGTCGAGGAAGGCGATGTCTATTCGATCTTTGCCCGGCCGATGCACCCTTATACCCAAGGTCTGCTTGGTGCGGTGCCACGGCTCGGGTCGTCGCTCCACGCCACCGGCCGCAGCAAGCTCGCCGAAATTCCTGGCCAGGTGCCAAGCTTGCGGGTGCGCCAGGTCGGCTGTGCTTTCGCCGGTCGCTGCCCGATGGTGCAGGATGTCTGCCGCACCACCATGCCTGCGGTCGAAGCCAAAATGCCCGGACATTTCGTTGCCTGCCACTTCGCTGGCCAGATGGAGACAGCTTCATGACCGGCACACCCTTGCTTGAAGTTCGCAACCTCAAAAAGCATTTTCCCTTGCGTGGCGGCCTGCTCGGCCGCCAGACCGGCGCGGTGTACGCCGTCGATGGCGTCAGCTTTGGCGTCAACAAGGGCGAAACGCTCTCCGTGGTCGGCGAAAGTGGCTGCGGTAAATCCACCGTCGGCAAGGCGATCTTGCGGCTGTACCCGATTACCGATGGGGAAGTACTGCTGGACGGCCAGCGCATCGATAATTTGCCGGCGTCCGAACTGCGCCCGCTGCGCCGCCGGGTGCAGGTGGTGTTCCAGGACCCGTTCAGCTCGCTCAACCCCCGTCAGCGGGTCGGCGATATCATTGCCGAACCGCTGGTCAATTTCGGCATTGCCCAAGGCTCCGAACTCACTGACCGCGTCGCCGGCCTGATGGACAAGGTCGGCCTGCCGCGCGACGCGGTTAAGCGCTTCCCGCATGAATTTTCCGGCGGCCAGCGCCAGCGTATCGGCATTGCCCGCGCGCTCGCCCCCGGCGCCGATCTGATCATCTGCGACGAAGCGGTGTCGGCGTTGGACGTGTCGGTGAAAGCCCAGATCGTCAATCTGCTGTCCGACCTGCAAGATGAACTCGGCCTCGCGCTGCTGTTCATCAGCCATGATCTGGCGATTGTCGAACATCTCACCCATCGCGTGGCGGTAATGTATCTCGGCAAAATCGTCGAACTCGCCGATCGCGCCACGCTGTTTTCCAACCCGCATCATCCCTATACGCGCGCGCTTTTGTCGGCGGTGCCGGTGCCGGACCCGACCGCGCCGCGCAATCGCATCATCTTGCGCGGCGATGTGCCCAGCCCGATCAACCCGCCTAGCGGCTGCCGTTTTCACACGCGCTGCCCGTTCGTGCATGATCGTTGCCGCAGCGAAGAACCTTTGTTGCGCGATGTCGGTGGCAACAGGATTTCGGCCTGCCATCTCGATGAAGTGCCGGCGGCCAACTGACCGTTGGCCACCGATGCGGGTCTGTATAGACTGCACCGGGTGAGCACCCAGGACACTAAACCGCGATCTTCGTCAACGCTGCCGCGTTTCAACATTGAACTCGCAGTGCCCGATCTTGCGCGGTGGCGCGACGGCAATTGCGGCGTGCCGGGCGTCACCAGCTTCCTCGCCGATGAACCCGGCCCGCATATCGCGCTAATGGCGTTGATGCATGGGAACGAAATTGCGGGCGCCATCGTGCTTGCCCGCATGCTTGCGGCCAGCACCCGGCCGGCGCGTGGGCGGCTAAGTTTCATCTTCGCCAATCTCGACGCGTTCGACCGTTTCGATCCCGACAACCCAACCCATAGCCGCTTTTGCGACGAAGACCTCAACCGGGTGTGGGATGTCGTCACCCTCGATGGACCCCGCCAGTCCAGCGAACTCAGCCGCGCCCGCCAGTTGCGTCCCTGGCTCGATGGGGTTGATGTGCTGCTCGATTTGCATTCGATGCTGTGGCCGTCTGACCCGTTGATCTTGTGCGGCCTGACCGAAAAGGCCCGCGCCTTGGCGCTCGCAATTGGCACCCCCGGCCTGGTGGTCGCCGATGGTGGCCATGTCGGCGGCCCCCGCCTGATCGACTATGCCCGCTTCGCCGACCCCGCCACGCCCGCCCGCGCGCTGCTGGTCGAAGCCGGCCAGCATTGGGCGCAACGCACCGTCGATGTCACCGAACAGGCGGTTGCCGGATTGTTCCGTAGCTGCGATGCGGGCAGCGTGAACGGGGCAGGGACCAGCATCCTCGCTGAAGTGACCGCCACCGTCACCGCCACCAGCGCCAACTTCGTTTTCCTGCAACCCTATCGCGGTGGCGAAATCATTGCCCATCGCAACACCCTGATCGCCATGGACGGCAATACCGAAATCCGCACCAGCCACGATAACTGCCTGCTGGTAATGCCCAGCCTGCGCCCCAGTCGCGGCCATACCGCGGTGCGGCTGGCGCGGTTGCTGTGAAGGGCCACCTCGTCATTGTAGGTGCGGGCATCATGGGACTTGCCCACGCGCTCGCTGGACTGCGCGCCGGTTTGCGCGTCACGGTGGTGGAGCGGGAAGCACGGGCCAACGGCGCCTCGATCCGCAATTTCGGCTTCATCACTGTCACCGGTCAGGAAGCCGGCCTGGTCTGGCGGCGCGCCAAACGGGCCCGCGATATCTGGGCCAGCGTCGTCGGCCCGGCGG
>JANXRN010000432.1 GCA_025352995.1 Acetobacteraceae bacterium | reverse complement strand
CCTTGCGGCGCAGGAACGCATCGTATTCCCGCGCTTCGGCCTGGCGCTGAACATAATCCCGCATCAACTCGCGGACGAGCTGCGAGGCCGATCGATGGGTGGCCTCGGCCTCGGCCATGAACGCATCACGAAGATCAGGCTCGATCTTCATGGTGAACACCGCAGCTTTGGTCATGAAATGCTCCAACATACTAACAAGGATCATACCTTGTTAGTACCATCGCGCGAGTGAACGCCAGGGTCAAGAGCGGCGAGGTACCTGTCACAATGATACGAAACGGCGCGCTCAGGCCTGGGCTTGCAAGGCAGCCCGCAATATTGCCACGCCGCGCTGGCGTGCAGCGACGTTTGGCCCTTCCATGGGCGCAACTGGCGGGCGCAGGCCAAGTGCGCCCAACCCGGCCAGGACCTGGACATAATCGTCGAAGCCGCGCTCACGCAGTTCGTGCCAGGTGACAGTGCCACCAGCGTATCGGCGAATAGGCGTTTCCTTCTCAGAGTCGGTCATGCCCGCCCCTTTCAAGGCAAGTCTACCAGATTTTCTCACCTTGGGTGGCGGTCACGTATATCCCGTCGACCCATCCGGCTTGCCCGGCAATTTGCGTTCCCAGTGAACATAATCATCCCGCTCCAACGCCCGCGGATCAATTTCCAGACCCCAGCCGGCGCGATCCGGCCGCAGTTCGAGATAGCCACCCACCGGCAGATAAGGATCAACCGCCCACGGCACATCAGTCGGCAGCCGGTATTCCAGAATCTTGAAATTCGGCATCGCGGCGGCGAGATGCAAATTGACCGCGGTCGCCAGCGGCCCCATCGGATTATGTGGCGCCACAGAAACGAAATGCGCTTCCGCCAGGGCGGCAATGCGGCGCATTTCAATCAGCCCGCCGACCACGCACACATCGGGCTGGACAATGTCAGCCCCGCCGGCGGCCAGCAGCGAAAGGAACTCGAAACGATTGTAAAGGCACTCCCCAGTCGCCAGCGGTGCCTGCAACTGGCTGCGCAATCGTGCCCAGGCCGGGATGTGCTCGGGGCGGATCGGCTCCTCGAAAAACAGCGGATCGTACGGCGCCAGCGCGTTGCCAAGCTGGATCGCCTGATAGGGTTCGAAGATTTTCGCATGGGCATCAAAGGCGAATTCGAACTCCGGCGGCGCGAGGCGGCGCAGGGCGGCGAAATACTGCCCCGCCTCCTCGCACAGCAAGCCCCAGCGGCCGGCGTGCAAATCCCGCCGATAGGGCGACAGTTTGAACGCGCTGAGGCCGTAACGGTCCTCCATTTCCAGCATCTTGGCGACGCCGTCGCGCGGATCGGGCGCGGTATAGACGCCGAGATAAACCCGCACCCGGTCGCGCATCGCCCCACCCAGCAGCCGATAAACCGGCACATTCAGCGCCTTGGCGGAAATGTCCCACAGCGCCTGTTCAATCGCTGCAATCGCCGCCAGCCCGATCGCGCCAGGCGGAAAGCGGCTTGATTGCAGCAGCATCTGATACAGGAATTCCACCCGGCGCGGATCATGCCCGGCAATTTGCAGCGCCAGATAATCCAGCACCGGCACCAGCGCGCGGTCGGGGCCGTGATTATAGGCTTCCCCCCAGCCGGAAATGCCCTCGTCAGTATCGACCCGCACCAGCAGGCGCGGGCGATTGCCGTCGCGCTGCATGAATGATTTTATCGCAATGATTTTCATACCGCTACGTCCCCAACCACTTTGACTCTCACCCGGGTCGCGTTCCCCGGCAGATAGGCCAGTGGCACGTCTTCCCGCTCCACCACCATAATCGTTGCTGCATCGGCACCGGCGGCGATCGCGCGCGACCGTGCCACGGCTTCGGCTTCGGCAAGGGCTGCTTCCCGCGTCATGCCGCCGGTCAGGGCGAAAACCCGGTCAATTTCCCCGCTCGCCTGCGCAATCGCCGCACCCACCGCGTTGGCGACGGCGAAATTCTGCGGCCGGATGACATCAAGATCACCGATCCGCGCCGGCAGCAAAATACTGCCGCCGCCGACCGCGATCACCGGGATGCGGGCCGCCGATACCCGCGCGCGATCCACCGCCTGTTCCACCATCGCATCCATCACCGCCTTGGCGGCGTGGGCAAAGGCGGGATCGACATCGGCGACCCTGCTGCGATCGCCAATGTCGGCAAGCCCCAATGCTACCGCGATATCTGTCGCCACCAGCGTATCGCCACCGAACACGCGGGCCCGCGATGTGATGGCGTAGCCGACACTTTGCGGCCCGACCTTCACCTCACCCGCGCTGCCGGTCACCAACGATCCACCGCCCAGGCCAAAACTTACCATATCGGGCATGCGGAAATTGGTCCGCACCCCGCCGACACTCACCAAGCTGGTCGCCTCGCGCGGGAAACCGCTTTGCAACAACCCGATATCGGTGGTGGTGCCGCCAACATCGACCACCACAGCATCGGCGTAACCGGTCAGGAACGCCGCCCCGCGCATCGAATTGGTCGGGCCACTGGCAATCGTCAGCACCGGGCTGCGACGAACGCTCGCCGTGTCCATCAAGGTGCCGTCATTCTGGCTGATATAGAACGGGCAGGTCAGCCCGCACGCGGCCAGCGCGTCCCCGAACGCATCCACCGTGCGTTCGGCCAACGCAAGCAAACTCGCATTGAGAATCGCCGCATTTTCCCGTTGCAGCAGCCCGATGCGGCCGATGCCGGCCGAGGTCACGATGCGGGCATCGGGCAGGATTTGGGCAAGGATGGACGCGGCCTCGGTTTCCATCCGATCGTCCACCGGACTGAAAATCGCACTAACCGCGACCGCAGCAATGCCCTTGGCGGCAATATCGCGGCCGATGCGGCGAATTTCATCGGCATCGAGCGGGGAAATCTCCCGCCCATCAAATTCATTGCCACCACGCGCCATGTAGCCGTGCCCGCCGAGGGTCGCCATCAGATCGTCCGGCCAGTCGATCATCGGCGGCAATGCCTCCCCCGCCGGCAGGCACAGGCGAACGATAGCCGTGGGCGTCAGATGCTTGCGTTCGACAATGGCGTTGGTGAAATGGGTGGTGCCGATCACCACCGCGCCAATATCGGCGCGCGCTACGCCGGCAGCTTCCAGCACCTTGGTCAGCGCTTCCTGCACCCCGCTGGTAACGTCGGCCGTCGTTGCCGCCTTCACCCCCGCCACAACATCGCGCCCGGCCATCACGACTGCGTCGGTATTGGTGCCGCCGACATCAACGCCGATACGATAGATCATCCTGGTCTCACTCTATGGTTGATGCGAGAACGGCGCGCCGTTCGGCGAGCGTAATCTGCGGTTTGCGCGCGGCCTCCGCCGCCGTCAGCACCGGCACAGCAGCGATCAGCGCGCGCGTGTAAGGATGTGTTGGGCGATCGAACACGGCATCGGTCGGCCCTTGCTCGGCCAGCATGCCGCGCCACATCACCGCGATCCGGTTGCAGAAATTGCGCATCAG
>JANXRN010000396.1 GCA_025352995.1 Acetobacteraceae bacterium | reverse complement strand
AGCCCTTGCGTCATCCGCCATCTTGGTGCGTGCCGAGAAGATGGCGGATGGCGCAAGGGCTTATCCGCCCTACAATTTACCGGCTGAATATAGATCGACGGCTGCCATCACGGTTGCGTATTGGGTTTCGTGCGCCAACCGGAACGGGGCGTCATAAATCGTTTCGTCCGGGTATTCGGTGATCAGGGTGAACGGCACGGTGGCGCGGTCGCTTTCGGTGATCATGCACGGAATGGCGTTGATCACCGGAAAAGGAACCTCCCCCGAGTGGGCGCGCCAGACGGCCAACTGACCTTCGTTGAACTCGCGCAGGCCGGGAGTGGCGATGATGCGGGCGGTCAGCGCCTCAAGGAACGACAGCGCCTTGGCGCCCCGCCCGGGATGGTGGCGCAAGATCAGGAAAAATCCTTTCGGGATCGACCAGAGTTCGAACCCGCGCGGCAAATAGCCAGCATGCGGACGGGTCCATTCATGGGCCGGGTAGCCGTGCAAATTAATGTGCAGTTCGGCATCACTAAGCTTGAAGGCGTGCTCGCGCGCTTCCCGCTCCAGCAAGGGCGGCTTGGTGCGCGATTCGATATCATCGCCCAACGCCGTATAGCGCGCGGCGTGATGCATATGATGCGGCGCGGTTTTGATCAGCCGTTGATGCAGCGCGTAGCCATCGACGTTTTCCTGTGCGATCAGCGCAAAGCGCCGCCCTGTCAGATCATGCGCCGCCCGTAACGCCCCCACCACGCCGGATGTTTCGTTGGCGTGCTGGCCACCGGATAACAGGAAACCGCGCCCGCTGCCGGCGAAATAAGTGCCGAGGATTTGCCGTCCCTGGGTGGAGGTAAATGTGAATGGCGCGCCGCCAAGGGCTGCCATCTCAGCGGCGATTTCGCCAGTGCGCAGCGGGCGATCGGCGATGGCGAGCGCCGCGCGGGCATCGGGCGGAACCGCCTCGATTTTCGCCGGCAGCAGACTGACCCGGACTGTCGTCGCACCTTCGCCCGCGCGAATATCCGGAATGATCTGGCCAGGCTGCAAGGTGCGGTCCCCTTGCGGCAGGCCGGCATGGGCCTGGAAAAATTCGAGCAGGGAGAAATAGAAATCCTCATGCAGGGCTTCGCGGGTCGAAATGCATTCATCATGCCAGGGAATGCGGCGTTCGATGCCGGCGGTGGTGACGGTGATGTCCAGGGTTTCGAAAATCGGCTTGGTCGCTAGCCAGGGATAGGCGGCGATGGCGGCCATCGCAGCGTCGAAGGCGGACTGGAATTCGGTCGGCAAGGCGCGATCTTCGAACCGTGCCCCGGCGCGGGAAATCCGCAGCCAGCCACTGGACGATAAGGTTCCATTTGCGCGCAGGCTGTTGGGGGCGAAGATTGTATGGTGGCGATCGCCTTCCGGGTGGCGCAGAACCACATCATAGTCCAACAGCGCGGCACCTTGGTTGAAGCGGACCGGGACGCGCACCAACCCGGCGAGCGGGTAGGCTTCGAGCGCGAAGCGGCGGGTGCTGCCCTCCGGATGGGCAGGGGTGGCGATGTCGATGGCGGTGACGCCGGCGAGATCGAAATCGTCAAGGAAGGCATGCAGCAGCGGCTTGTAGGCGCTGCGGATGCGGGCGCTGACGCCCTGGGTGGCGAGCGCGACTTGGGCGGCATGGCGGGCGGCGAAATCCTCAAACACCCAGGCTTCGACCAGCGCGCCGGCCCAGCCGGGGCCGGACAGGCGATCGACCAGGGCATTGAGCGTGTTGGGGAAAGTGGTTTCGAGCAATATCGTCATGTCATCCTCCGCGCGGGTCGAGCCGGTCCCGCAACCAGTCACCGAGTAAATTCAGCCCCAGCACCGTCATCATGATGGCAATTCCGGGAAACACGCTGACCCACCAAGCGGTTTGCAAATAGGTGCGTCCGTCGGCCAGCATGCCGCCCCAGCTTGGGGTGAGCGGATCGATGCCGAGGCCGAGGAAGGTCAAGCTGCTTTCCAGCAAGATGTTGTTGGCGACATTCAGCGTCATCAACACCAGCACCGGGCCGAAGGCGTTGGGCAGGAGGTGGCGCCAGATGATTGCCAGATCGATCAGGCCCATGGCGCGCGCGGCCTGGACAAATTCGCGCTCGCGCAGGCTCAACACGCTCGCCCGGACCACGCGGGCATATTGCACCCATTGCGCGATGATCATGAACAGGATGAGGAAATATTGGTCCGCGCCCAAAATGGCCGTGAAGGTGATGGCGACCAGGATGAACGGCAAAGCCAGTTGCACGTCGGCCCAGCGCATGACTGCCATATCCCAGACGCCACCGAAATAACCGGCGATCAGGCCCATCAGCACGCCGAAAATGCTGGCGCCGAGCACTGACAGCACGCCGACCGTCAACGACACCCAGCCGCCGGCGACCACCCGTGCCAGCACGTCGCGGCCGATTGGGTCAGTGCCGAGCGGGTGGGCCCAGTTGGCGAAAGGCGGGCGCACGCGGGCGGCGAGGTCCATCGCTTCGCCGCCATCTGGGAAGGTCCAGGCGGAAGACAGCACCGCCAGGATCATGCCTCCGGCGAAGATGGCGCCTATCAGCAAATCTACAGAGAAGCGTTTCATAGGAAGTAAGCAGTTCTTTTTGTGAACAAAAAGAACCAAAAAAACTTTTTATCCATGGCGCACCGCTGCCGGTGCGCACTCGGAACCAAGTGGGGAAGTTTTTTTGCTTCTTTTTGTTCACAAAAAGAAGACGCTTGCTTCCCCTTCATTCCTTCCTGATCCTAGGATCTACCAATCGATACAGCACATCGATCATCAAATTCACCGCAACGATCATCGCAGCCAACACCGTCACTACCGCCTGCAGGACGGGATAATCGCGCGACGATACGGCGTCGAACGCCAGCGACCCCATGCCCGGCCAGCTGAACACCCGTTCGATCACCAGCGCGCCGCCGATCAGGCCGCCGAATTGCAGGCCGAGATAGGTCAGCAACGGAATGGCGCAGTTGGCGAGGGCATGTTTGTAAAGCACCACCCAATCGCGCAGGCCTTTGCTGCGCGCGACCATGATATATTGCGCCGATAGCGTATCGAGCATGGCGCTGCGGATCAGCCGCACGTTGGACGCGGCCAGAATGGTGGCAAGCGTGACCGTGGGCATCACCAGGCTCAACGGTCCTTCCGCGCCCGATGGTGGCAGCCAGCGCAAAGTGATGCCGAACACCAGGACCAGCATCAGCGCGAGCCAGAAATTCGGCACTGACAGGCCGAGCAGCGATACGATGCGGATGATCTGGTCGGCCATCCCGCCTTTCTTTACTGCGGCGTGGACGCCGAGCGGAATGGCAACGATGATCGCCAGCCCGAGGCCCGAGACGGCCAGCAACAGGGTGCGCGGCAGGGCTTGCGCCACCAGCAACCCGACGGATGTACCGCCCATGAAGCTGCGGCCCATGTCGCCAGTCAGCATACCGCCGATGAAGCCGAGATATTGGGCGCTGAACGGCCGATCCAAACCCAACCCTGTGCGGATATTGGCCAGATCCTGGGCGTTGATCGACCCCGCACCCTGGGCCAGCATCACCGCCGGATCGCCCGACAGCCGCACCGCCCAGGCGACCAGCAAGGTCACCACCAGCACCACGAAGCCGGCTTGCAGCAGCCTTCGCGCGAGGAAGCCGAGCAGGTGGCTAATCCACCGTCACATTGGTCAGCCGGAACCGGTTATCGGCCGGTGGCACCAGGTTCTTGACCCGCTTATTGACCCCGAAAATCGTGTTGAGATTATACATCGGGATTTCCAGTGCGTGATCGGCGACGTAGTGGGCGACGCCTTGCAACAGCTTTTCCCGCTCGGCGCGATCCGGCGACAGGCGTTGCGCTTCGAGCATTTTGTCGAGCGTCGGGTCCTTGTCGTAGGGGTTCCAATGTTCGCCGCTGTGATAGAGCAGATAAGCGGTGTTATCGAAATCGAAAGTCCAGCCGCCCCAGCCGAACTGAAACATCTCCGCGGTTTTGCCGTTGGGGATGATATCATTGGTCATGATGTTCATTTCATAACCCTTCACCCCGCCTTTCAGGCCGACGGCCGTCAGATAGCCAGCCACCGCCTGGGCGACTTCGCGGAATAACGGGTTGTTGGACTGGAAATCGACTTGCGCCGGGGTGCCGGGCGCGATGCCGGCGGCTTTCAGCAACGCGCGGGCGCCGGCGGGATCGAACGGGACGGGTTTCTGGTTCGGATCGAAGCCGAAGGACAGGCTGGACTGGTTGCTGACCACCGCCTTGGCGTGGCCCTGCAAGATGGTTTTGACGATGGTGTCGCGATCGACCGCCATGATCATCGCCTTGCGGACCCGTTCATCCTTGGTGATGCCGTTGGCAGTGTTGAAGCGCAGCACGGTGACGGTCGGGCCGGTGATGCTTTCGATTTTCAGGGTTGCGGTTTTCTCAATCGCCGGCACCAGGCTCACCGGGACGTTGGTGGCGATGTCGATGCGGCCGGCCTGCAATTCGGCAATCTGGGTGTCCGGTTCAACGATGAAGCGATAGATCAGCTTGTCGAGCTTGCTGGCGCCCTCCCAATGCTGGGCATAGGGTTCGAGCGTCAGGCTGACCTTCGGCTGGTAATCCACCACCTTGAACGGGCCGGTGCCGACCGGCTTAATTTGGAAAGCCTGCTTGCCGACCTCGGCGATATATTTCGGCGGCACGATCATCGCGCCATAGCCGGCGAACTTGGTCAGCATCACCGGGTCGGGGCGCTTCATGATGATATCGACGGTGAACGGATCGACGATTTCGACCGACCCTATTGCGGTGTAGTTGGATTGCTGCGGGCCCTTGGCGCCGTCGGGTCCGAGCAGCCGGTCGAAGGTGAATTTCACCGCGTTGGCGTCAAACGCCTCGCCATTATGGAACGTCACGCCCTGGCGCAGCTTGAAGCGCATGCGGGCGCCGCCGTCGAGGAACTCCCAACTGGTGGCGAGCGCCGGCTTGATGGTCATGTCGGCGCCGCGCTGCACCAGCCCGTCAAACACGTTGCTGCCAATTTGGCCCCAGGAAATCAGGAACGTGTCGATCGGATCGTAGCTCGCCGGGTCTTGCGCTTGGGCCAATGTAAGGGTGCCGGCAGCGTGAAGCTGGGGTGACAGGCCAAGCAGGGCGGCAACGAATAGGGCACGAATGCGGGTCATGGTTCGCCTCTTGGATTTACGGCAGCGTGGGCTATCTCGGCGATCGGCGTCAAGCGCCGTTCGCGGAGGATAATGAACAGGCCAGCGCCAACAATCAACGCCGCACCGGCAATGCTGCTGGGCGTGGGGATTTCCTGGAACAGCACGAAGCCGAGCACGCTTGCCCAGACGATCGACAAATAGCCGAAGGGCGCAACGATTGAAGCCGGGGCAAGCTGCAGGCCGCGATTGACGCAGCTATAGCCGATCATCGCGACGACACCAACGAGGGCGAACATCGACGTGTCGAACCAACTCGGCTTGACCCAGCCGAGCGGGATGGCGGTCGGCACCAGCAGGGTGAAAACCTGGCTCGCCACCAGCAGCGGGTTGGGCGTGTCACGTAGCCGGCGGGTCGCAACCAGGGAAATGGCGTAAAGTATGCTGCCGGCGACCGCGATCAGGGCCGGCAGGGTAACGACATGACTGCCCGGCTGCAACGCGACCAGCACCCCCGCGAACCCGACCAGCACCGCCGCCCAGCGCTGCCAGCCGACTTGCTCACCCAGGAACAGGGCCGACATCGCGGTGATGTAAATCGGCCCGGCGAGGTAGATGACCGAAATTTCGGCAAGCCCGAGCCAGCGCAGCGCCCAGTAATACATCCCGACTTCGACCGCCGATGACAGGCAGCGCAGCGCCTGCAATCCGCGCTGTCCGGGGCTGAACAGGCGTTTGATATCGGCAGGGCGGAGCAGGGGGGCGAGCACGATCAGCACGATCAGGCTGCGCAGGAACAAGGTCTGTCCGGCGGGGTAGGTGGCGGAGAGGTATTTGGCGGTGGCGTTGCTGGCGGAAAACACCAGCCCGCCGAGCAGGGTGAACAAGATGCCGGCCAGCGGGCGGGGTGCGGTGGTCATTTGAAGGAGCTTGGCCACGGTGGACGTTTAAGGCAAGCTGCGCACCATCCGGTCACGCACGCCAACGGCAAGAAAACAGACAAAGTTTTTTTGGTTCTTTTTGTTCACAAAAAGAACAGCTTACTTAACGCCTAGAGGAGACAAAATATGTCCAACCATCCCGAAACCCTCGCGCTCCACGCCGGCTGGCGCCGTGACGAAGCCACCACCGCCGTTGCGGTGCCGATCTACCAGACCACGGCCTTCCAGTTCAACGACACCGACCATGCGGCTGGTTTGTTCGGGCTGGCCCAGCTCGGCAATATTTATACCCGCATCATGAACCCGACGACCGATGTGCTGGAAAAGCGCATGGCGGCGTTGGAAGGTGGGGTGGCGGCTTTGGCGCTGGCGTCGGGCCAGGCGGCGAGCATGTTCTCGGTGCTGAACGTTGCCAAAGCGGGCGACAATATCGTGTCGTCAACCGATCTTTACGGCGGCACCTGGAATTTGTTCGCCAATCAGTTGAAGGATCTCGGCATCGAATGCCGCTTCGTCGATCCGGCGGATCCGGAGGCGTTTGCCCGTGCGACCGATGATCGCACCCGGGCTTACTATGCCGAAACCCTGCCCAACCCGAAGCTGCGGGTGTTCCCGATTGCCGAGGTTGCCGCGATCGGCAAGCGCTTCGGCATCCCGTTGATTATGGATAATACCGCCGCGCCGTTGCTGGTGCGCCCGTTCGACCATGGCGCCGCGGTGGTGATGTATTCGGCAACCAAATATCTTGGCGGCCACGGCACGTCGATTGGCGGCATTGTCATCGATGGCGGCAATTTCGACTGGGAAGCCAATGCTGCCCGCCAGCCGGCGTTGAATACGCCCGACCCGTCCTATCATGGTGCGGTGTGGAGCCAGGCGGTGAAGCCGTTGGGGCCGATCGCTTACATCCTGAAAATGCGGGTGACGTTGCTGCGCGACATGGGCGCTTGCATCAGCCCGATGAATGCCTGGCTGATCTTGCAGGGCATCGAAACCCTGGCGCTGCGGATGCGCGCCCATTGCGACAATGCGTCCGCAGTGGCGAAGTTCCTCGGCGCGCGATCCGATGTCACCAAAGTGATCCATCCTTCGACCCAGACCGGGGCGGGCGCGGCAATGGTGGCGAAATATTTGCCACGCGGCCAGGGCGGGCTGTTGGGGTTTGAGCTTGCTGGCGGGGCGGAGGCTGGCAAGGCGTTCATCAACAACCTCAAACTGCTCTATCACGTTGCCAATATTGGCGATGCGCGCAGCCTGGCGATCCATCCGGCGAGCACGACCCATTCGCAGTTGAGCGCGGATGAGCAGGCCGCGACCGGGGTGTCACCGGGCTATATAAGGCTGTCGATCGGGATTGAGCATATTGACGATATCCTCGCCGATATCGGGCAGGCTTTGGACGCGGCGAAGGGGTAGTTCGCCCCAGTGCTGCGTAGGGTGCAGTTCCGCTTGGAACTGCGCCATCCCGG
>JANXRN010000385.1 GCA_025352995.1 Acetobacteraceae bacterium | reverse complement strand
GTGGAGGATGTATTGGTCGCGCTTGAGCGCCACGCCATCAAGCGTGACACCCATCAGCGTGACTTGATCGCTATCAAGCCGCAACGGCGCCCCGACCCGATTGCGCCGCATCACCATCCGCGACCGCACGATGGTGGCTTCAGGATCAAGGTCGAAGCGGAGATCGACAGTATCGATCAGAAAGTCGGGCGGGAGGTAGTCGGCGCGGCGGGTCGGGGTGGCGGACATTCGGGGGCTTTCGGCTTTTTCTGGGTGCTTTGTGACCGAGCCTGCCCCGATTTGACGTGGCAGAAACTGGGGGAACTATTGATGAGGCAGCACAGGTGGTGAAAATTCTCCATATCCGCCATGGATCGCGGCAGGCGGTCGGGCATGATGACCGGGAGTGACCCAAGTCATTAGGCGGCAACCAGTTGCTTTATCATCGCCAGTTCATCGCGCGCCGCAATCGCCGCTTTGGACAGGTCGTGATCGGTTTGCAAATTGATCCAGAATTGTGCGGTGGTGCCAAACACCCGTGCGAGGCGTAGCGCCGTATCCGCAGTCACCGGCTGCTGTTCGCGCACCAGCCGCTCGATCCGGGTGCGGTCTTTCAGGCCCATGGCGCGGGATAGTGCGCCGGCGGTCAGGCGGTAGTGGGGGAGGAATTCTTCGCGCAGTTGCTCGCCCGGATGGGGCGTGGGGGAGGCGAAGTCCCTGAAGTCATAGGCTGACATGGCTTGCTCCGATGCGACACATCCTAGTGGTAGTCCACGAATTCAACCTCATCAGGTCCGTTCGTCGTCCAGATGAAGCAAATACGAAACTGGTCGTTCACGCTGATCGACCATTGACCCTGCCGATCGCCGGTCAGCAGATGCAGCCGATTTCCCGGCGGTGCCCGCAAATCGTCAATTATTTGGGCCGCATTAAGTTGAGCCAACCGCCGACGCGCTGGCTTGACCAGATCGGCAGGAAATCCTTTCGGCACCCGGCCTTCAAAAACCGCTCGCGCCGCTTTGGATTTCCACCCCAAGATCATCGCCGAAACCGTAGCGTAACGCGCTACAGATGTCAACGAAATCGCACGGCAACAAGTCAGAAAAAGTTTTTTTGGTTCTTTTTGTTCACAAAAAGAACACCTTGCCTTCCCCTAAATCACAATCGCCGACTTCTCCGCACTTGCCCGCGCCCAAGCCGCCGCCGCATTTTCGTCGAACAATTCGGTGAGTTTGGCCATCATCGTGCCGCCCAATTCCTCAGCGTCCACGATGGTGACGGCGCGGCGATAATAGCGGGTCACGTCGTGGCCAATGCCGATCGCCACCAGTTCGACCTGATCGCGGTTTTCGATTTCCTTGATCACCTCGCGCAGGTGTTTTTCGAGGTAGTTGCCGGGGTTGACCGACAGCGTGCTGTCATCGACCGGTGCGCCGTCGGAAATTACCATCAGGATGCGACGGTGCTCGGATCGGTTCAGCAGGCGGCGATAGGCCCACAGCAGCGCTTCGCCGTCGATGTTCTCCTTCAACAGCCCTTCGCGCAGCATCAGGCCAAGGTTCTTGCGGGCGCGGCGCCACGGCGAATCCGCGGACTTGTAGATGATGTGGCGCAGATCGTTGAGCCGGCCGGGATTGCGCGGCTTGCCTTCGGCGACCCAGCGTTCGCGGGCCTGCCCACCTTTCCAGGCGCGGGTGGTGAAGCCGAGCACTTCGGTTTTCACCGCACAGCGTTCCAGGGTACGCGCCAGAATATCGCCGCACATGGCGGCAACCGTGATCGGCCGGCCGCGCATTGAACCGGAATTGTCGATCAGCAAGGTCACGATGGTATCGCGAAACTCGGTGTCGCGTTCGCGCTTGAAGGACAGCGCCAGCAGCGGGTTGGTGACAACGCGGGCGAGACGGCCGGCATCGAGGATGCCTTCGTCAAGGTCGAAATCCCAGCTGCGAGTTTGTTGCGCCATCAGGCGACGCTGCAAGCGGTTGGCGAGCTTGGAAACCACCGCCTGCAAATGCTGCAATTGCTGGTCAAGCTGCTGGCGCAACCGCGTCAGTTCCTCGGCGTCGCATAGATCTTCGGCATCAACTTCTTCATCAAACTGCCGGGTGAACGGCTTGTAGACATTCTCGTTGTCCGCCAGCGGCTTATCTCGGCGCGGCTGCGGGCCGCCGGGCTTGTCGTCACCTTCGGCGGCGGCGGCATCTTCTTCGCCTTCCTCACCGGATTCGTCGTCGCTCGCCTCGCCTTCCATTTCTTCGGGCTGGGCGCCGAGCATGGCTTCGGATTCGGATTCCGACTGGCCTTCGCTGTCCTGGCTGTTGTCCTGGGCGCCGGATTGCTCCCCACCATCCTCGCCGTCCTGTTCTTCGCTTTGGTCAGCGTCGATTTCCGCTTCGGCCAAATCCATCGCCGCCAGCAGCTTGCGGGCGGCGCGGGTGAAGGCGGGCTGGTTGGCGCTGCTGGCGGCCATTTCATCAATCGCGGCCTCCGCACTGTCACCCAACGTGCCGCGCCACAAATCGAGCACTTTCTGCGCCGCCGGCGGGGCGATCTGGCCGGACATACGTTCGCGGACCAACAACGCCAGCGCCTGATGGATGGGCAGCTGATCCTTGCGGGTCATGCGGTCCATGCCCTCGGCCTCGCACTCATCGGAAAGCCGCGCGTAAAGATTATGCGCCACACCCGACATATGGGTGGCGCCTACAATCTCGACCCGCGCTTGTTCGAGCGCGTCATAAGTTTCCTTCGCCTCGCGCCGCGACGGCATGCGGGCGTTATGCACGGCATCGTCATGGTGGCGAATGCGCAAGGCGAGGCTGTCAGCGGCGCCACGCAGCTTGGCCATTTCGGCCGCGGGCAGCGCGCGGGTCGGTAACGGCAACCGCGCCCGCTTGCCGGCGAGGCCGGACGGGCCGGGCTGGAAGGCAACCTGGACTTCATCGCTGCCCGCGATTGCGCGCAAGGCGCCCGCAGTGGCGCGCTTGAATTCGTCCGAGCGTGTGTTGTCTTGTTTGGTGCCGCTCATTTTTTTCAGTGCCTAAGGGTAGCGATTTAAGGCAAGGAGTTCTTTTTGTGAACAAAAAGAACCAAAAAAACTTTTTCACACTTGCTACGGTTGCCGTGCGACTGCGGCAAGTTCCCGAGCCAACGGCCAGGGAGTACCGTGGGAAAGTTTTTTTGCTTCTTTTTGTTCACAAAAAGAAGATTCTTTCTTCTACTTCTTCATAAACGCGCCCGTCGCCACTTCCTCATTAAAGCAGCGCTGGAAATACTCGGCTACCGTCTGGCGCTCGGCTTCGTCGCACTTGTTCAGGAACGTCAACCGGAACGCGAGGCCGACATTGTTGAAAATGCGCGTGTTTTCCGCCCAGGTGATGACAGTGCGCGGCGACATCACGGTGGAGATATCGCCATTGATGAAGCCGGCGCGGGTCAGGTCGGCAAGTGCCACCATCGCCTCGGTGCGCTTCTTCTCGGCCTTGTCGGACGGGTCGATGCCCATCTTGGCGAGCACGATTTCGACTTCCTGACCGTGCGGCAGGTAGTTCAGCGTGGTGACGATGTTCCAGCGATCCATCTGGCCTTGGTTGATCTGCTGGGTGCCGTGATAAAGCCCGGTGGTGTCACCGAGGCCAACGGTATTGGCAGTCGAGAACAGGCGGAACGCTTTGTGCGGGCGGATGACGCGGTTCTGGTCGAGAAGCGTCAGCTTGCCTTCGACTTCGAGCACGCGCTGGATCACGAACATCACGTCCGGGCGGCCGGCGTCATATTCATCGAACACCAGGGCGCAGGGATGCTGCAAGGCCCAGGGCAGGATGCCTTCGCGGAATTCGGTGACCTGCTTGCCATCTTTCAGGACGATCGCGTCCTTGCCGATCAGATCGATGCGGCTGATATGGCTGTCGAGGTTGACGCGAATGCACGGCCAGTTGAGCCGCGCGGCAACCTGCTCGATATGGGTCGATTTGCCGGTGCCGTGATAGCCTTGCACCATGCAGCGCCGGTTATGGGTAAAGCCTGCAAGGATGGCGAGCGTGGTGTCCTTGTCAAAGCGATAGGCGCGGTCGATTTCCGGCACATGTTCGGTTCGCACCGAATAGGCCGGCACCTGCATGTCGATATCGACGCCGAAAACCTCGCGCGCAGAAATGGTGGTGTCGGGCAGGTTTATGGCGGAGGTCGGCAGCATTTCGGCGTCGACTGTGGCAATCTTGTTCATAGACCAGCAATCCTATGCATTTCGAGCACGTAGTTTAGGCTCGGGTTTCAACGCTTGACCAGACATGGCATCCATTACGGCAACGCGGGCGGGCCGTCATCCGGTTTTGGCCAGCTTAGGCTCGGCTAAAAGACGGACGCGAACGGCGGAATAGGCGATATTGATACCCTTGATGCGTTCCTCGGCGGCCTTGTCGCCATGGTTAGCATCGGGGTGGTGCTGCTTGGCGAGGTCCTTGTAGCGATTGCGCAGCACCAGCATGGTAATCGGCCAGGACAGGCCGAGCACAGCCAATGGCGCACGGATCTCCGGCGGGGTGTCGCTGCGCCGGCGGGCCATCTCGGCTTCACGGGCAGCACCCAGAATATTCAGCGGGTCCCGCAGCATCTCGCTGTTGAACTGCTGCGGGTTGACCCGCGCGCCCATGCTGCCCATGCGCCAGGTTGGGCGCTGCCAGGAAATATCGGCGCGCAATTGCTGCTCGATCTGGCCCGGCGACATGCCTTTGTAGAAATCCCACGACGCGTTGTAGGCGCGCACATGTTCGAGGCAGAACCAGCGATACTGGTTCAACGCGGTGCGTGACAGCGGCGCGCGATATTGCCCGAGCGCCTTGCAGCCGGGCATTTCGCACGGGCGGCCATCGGCGTCGGGGTCAGGGGCAAAAGCGCGCACGCGGGAATTGCGACGGATCATGAGGATTTAGTGGGGGACGTTCGCGGTTTTGGGAAGGGGCAAAATCAGCGCGTGCTGCGATCCTGACGCTCTCTACCCGAGCGTCAGGTGAATCGTTCCACCAAATCAGCTACAGGGCCAGACGGCCGGTGCCGACCCGAGCGGCATTGCCGGCCGTGCCCAGAATGGCGGCGCACCGGCGATCTGCCCGGCATGGCGCAATGCGGACAGGCGGCCGAAACCGCTATCGGTTTCCTCGATCAGGTCAGCGAGATCAGCAAAGCCCGGATCGGGGGCATTGAAGCCGTCCGGCAGGCGGCCCAGCCCGCGCAGCCAGTGGCCGGTGCCGGCCAGTGCGACGCGAACCAGCCAGGACCCGCCTTCATCGGCGCGGCGCAGCAAGCCGGCGAGCGCACCCAACGCCATGAAATAACCGCTGGCGTGGTCAAGTGCCTGGCACGGCAGCGGCATCGGCTTGTCGGGCGTGCCGAAGGCGTCGGCTTCGGCCTGGTTTATCCCGGTGGTGGTTTGCACCAGACTGTCAAAACCGCGCTTGCCAGCCCACGGACCGAGATGGCCGTAGGCGGACAGTGACACGTAAATAATGCCGGGCTTCACCGCCGCCACCGCCTCCGGCGAAAAGCCGCGCCCGGCCAGCGTCCCTGGCCGATAACCCTGGGTGAAAATATCGGCGCCCTTGATCAGCCCGCGCAGCGTGTCGCGGCCAGAATCGTCGCGCAGATCGATCGCCGCTTGCAGCTTGCCGCGCCCGACATCGATTTCGGCGTGGCCGAGCGACGGCAGATGCGCGCCGGTAATGCGCAGCACCTCGGCGCCATGGGCCGCGAGCACCCGGCCCGACACCGGCCCGGCAATGACGCGGGTAAGATCGAGCGCGCGGATGCCCGACAACGGCCGATCGCCGCCGGTCGGCAACGGCGTCGGCGGGGCATCGCCGATGCGTTCGAGGGAAACCGCCGGCAAACCCGCAACGAACGCCGCGTGGGGATGGGCGTCCCATTCGGCGAAACTGCGCACGGCGGCGACGACCATCCCGGCCTCGGTCGCTGCGGTTTCGAAGTCGAGCGCCTTCCAATCTTTCAACGCGTCGCGCACCGCCTGGCGATCGTTGGCGCAGCCAAGCAGGCGCAGCACGCCATCGCGATGATGGGGGAAGTTGGTATGCAGGCGCACGGACCCACCATCACCGCAGCGATAAAGCCCGGCGATGGCGTCCCAGGGATCGGGCGGGGCTTGCCCATCGATCTTGACGTAGTTGCCGCTGCGAAATTCCACCGCGGCGTGGCGCATATCGACCGACGGCGCCAGGCGCTGCCCGGTGCGGCGCAGATGGATTTCACTGACCGCAGCGGCGACCGCGCCAATCGCGGCCTGGGCGGCGGCGCCGACCCGGAACGATGATGGCAAAGCCGGTTCGCTGCCGGTCAGGCTGATCGTGTCGGCCAAGGTCGCGGGCAGGCCGATCGCCTGGCCGAGATCGGCAATGATATCGCGCGGCGTTTTCATAAGGTGGCTCGCTGATATTGCGGCAGCAGATCGGGCTTGGCGCCGAGCGTTACCGCCGCGCGCAACGGCCAGGCGGGGTCGGCCAGCACCGCGCGGGCGACCAGCACCAGATCGGCGCGGCCGTTGGCGATAATTTCCTCGGCATGGGCGGGGGCGGTGATCAGCCCGACGGCGCCGGTGGCAATGCCAGCGCGGGTGCGAATGGCTTCCGCAAACGGCACCTGATAGCCGGGGTTGAGGGTGACTTTCGGGCCTTGCGCCGCAACGCCGCCCGATGAGCAATCGATCAGATCGACCTTGCCGGTCGCCTTCAGCATCTGCGCAATAGCGACGCTGTCATCGATGGTCAGCCCGCCTTCCATCCAATCGACGCAGGACAGGCGCACCACCAGCGGCAGATCGTCCGGCCATTCGGTGCGCACGGCATCGACCAGTTCGAGCAGCAGCCGCGCCCGGCCAGCGAGATCGCCGCCGTACTCATCGCGGCGCTGATTGGAAATCGGCGACAGGAACGAGTGCACCAAATAGCCATGGGCAGCATGCAGTTCGAGGATTTTCATCCCGGCCTGGCGCGCCATCCGGGTGCTGGTAACGAACTCGGCCTTGATGCCAGCGATATCGGCAACGCTCAGCGCCCGCGGGATGGTGTAGCCATCGCCAAACGGGATCGCGCTGGCGCCGACCGGTTGCCAGCCGCCTTTGTCCAGCGCGATCGGCTTGTTGCCGCGCCATGGCACATCGACACTCGCCTTGCGCCCGGCATGGCCGATCTGCATGCCGGGCACCGCGCCGCAGCG
>JANXRN010000304.1 GCA_025352995.1 Acetobacteraceae bacterium | reverse complement strand
GTCAGCCCAACAACACCCTGTTCCCAGAACGCATCGAAATCGGGTAACGCAATGGCTTTCATTTCCGCGCGTCGCTCCATCGCGGCGTAGAGATGGCGCAGCCAGGACATTTCGTCACGGCCTTCAGTGAACGCCTCGGCAACCCCCATGCGCTGGGCTAAGTCAGCGAAGATCGTGTAATCATCGCGGGCTTGACCGATCGGCTCCACGATTTTTCGGCTGGCGACGATGTGGCCCTCGGTGCTCGCATAGCCGATATCGTTACGTTCCAATCCGATCGTGGCGGGCAGCACGATATCGGACAGCTTGGCCGTCGCGGTCCAGTATTGTTCGTGAACAATAATGGTTTCCGGCTTGGTCCAGGCCTGCATCAGGCGGGTAAGGTCCTGATGATGATGGAACGGATTGCCGCCAGCCCAATAGACCAGCTTGATGTTGGGGTAAGTATAATGCCCGCCATTATATTGAAACGGCGCCCCGGGATTGAGCAGCATGTCGGCGATGCGGGCAACGGGGATGAATTCGCGCACCCGGTTATTGCCCTGCGGCAAGGACGGGCCGGGCAACCTGGTATGCGGGCTGCCGACACGATTGGTCGGGCCATAGCCCGTTGCAAATCCACCGCCCGGCAGGCCGACCTGGCCGAGCATGCTGGCCAGGGCGACGATCATCCAGAAAGGCTGTTCGCCATGCGAAGCCCGTTGCAACGACCATGCAACGTTCATCATGGTGCGGCTGGCGGCCATTTCCCGCGCCAGCGTCACGATCCGCGCGGACGGAACGCCGGTGATAGCGGCCGCCCAGGACGGGGTTTTGTCGGACAGATAGGGTTCAAACCGATCGAAACCATGGCAGCAACGGACAAGGAAATCGCGATCCAGCAGGTTTTCCACCAGCAACACATGCGCCAGCGCCAGCATTAACGCCGTATCGGTATTGGGGCGGATCGGAATCCATTCGACCGGGCTGCCGGTATCAAGATTATCGGCCACCGGGGAGATGTTGATGAATTTTGTGCCGCCCTTGGCCATCGCCGCCAGACCATGTTTCACCCGATGCAGCGCCGCGCCACCGGCCGAAATTTGCGCATTCTTGGCCGGCACGCCGCCAAAGGCCACGAACAGCTCGGTATGTTCGGCCATGACGTCGAAAGATGTGGTCTGGTCCCAGCTTTCTTCGAGCGACATCAGGATGTGCGGCATGATGACGCGGCCAGCGCCGAGGCTGTAGCTGTCGGTGTGGCGGACATAGCCGCCGATCATGTTGAGAAAGCGATGCGCCTGGCTTTGCGCGTGATGGAAGCGCCCGGCGCTAGACCAGCCATACGATCCGCCAAAGATCGCCTTGTTGCCGTGTTCTGCTTTCACCCGTGCCAGATCGGCGGCAACCAGATTGAGCGCGACATCCCATTCGACTTCGACAAACGGTTCCCGCCCGCGCAATTCCGGCGCGCTGCCCGGGCCATTTTCGAGCCAGGACCGGCGCACCGCCGGGCGACGGACGCGCACCGCTTGCAGGCCGGGGGCGAGGGCGTGCACGCCGATCTGGTTGGGATCGGGGTCTTCCCGCCACGGGGTCAGGGCCGGCGAAATGCCAGCGCCAACCTCATAAATCCCCCAATGGGCAGCCGTGTAGATGGTCATGCGCAGCGCTCCTGGATCGATATTATTCTTGTACCAAAGTCTGGCCGACCGCGTAGATCTTACAACCAGCGCCAAACTCGGCGCAGCTGCGCAAGGCGGCGGCGCGGGCCTCGGTCTGGTTGCGCGCATTGATCTGCCGGCCGCAGGCGCCCGACGGGGAAACCGCAAAAGCCTTGGCATCCGTCCGCACCGTTGCATAATCGGCAAACAGGCGGCGACAATTCTCGCCCTTCATCTGCGGCGGGGCGGTCATCGCCGGCAGTGGCGGCAGTGGGATTACAATATCCGTCGGCAGTTTCAGCCCTGCCAGAAACGGCATGAGCGATGGAAACCATAGGTCCGACCTGCCCGCACTGATTAGACTATGCCCATCCGTTCCGAAGGGCGGCGCGATGCGTAAAGTTCCCGGCGCGCCCGCACTGATATAGGCGGCGAACATCTGCCGCGCGAGCGCGGGGGCGAAGAAATGATCATTCTCCGCATAAATCCAAAATGCCGGTACCCGCGCCGTGCGCCCAAGTTCGCCCATCGTATCGACCAGCCCACCGGGATGGCAGACAGTGTCGGGCGCGCTTGATCCCCGTCCGCCCGCAAAATCTAACACCCCGACTACGCCCGGCGGGTTGGTCGCGGCAGCGGCAGTTACTGCAAAACCGCCGGTTGATTGGCCGAGCAGCAATATTTTGTCCGGCTGCACAAACGGCATCGCCCGCAATGCGGTAACCGCGGCAACAACATCCTCCCCCGATCGGCGGGTCGAGCCGGTGTAAAGCCGCGCGGTGCAGGTGCCGGTGGAGTTTTCTTCGTTCCGACCGCTGGATTGGCCAAAGCCGCGCCGCATGATGGCGACCGCGACATAGCCGCGCTGCGCGAAGGCCAAAGCGGCATTGCGCAGGCCCGCCGGGGATGATCGCGCCATCGCTGTGGTAAGATCCGCCCCTGTGCCGCGCGGGGTGCCATGCACCAGCACCACCAGCGGAAAGCGCCCGGGTCGGTCAGGACGGGTTATTTCGGCCTCCAAATTCGCGCGACCTTCGGGCGGCGACACGTCTAGCCTGATCGGTTCACGCACCAACCCCGGCAGCATTTCGGCGGCGGAGGCTTGCGCCATCAGCAGGACCAGAAATGCCAACCATTTCATGCCAGCAGCGCCCTTGCATCGACGATGGTGCAGCCCACATGGTCCACGATCAGCGGATTGATGTCGAGTTCGGTCAGGCGATCGCGATGGTCATACGCCAGCCAGGACAGGCGCACGATGCAGTCCACCACCGCATCAATCGCCAAAGGCGGCTTGCCCCGAACCCCGCGCAGCAACGCCGAGACCCGTAAACCATCCAACAGCTTGCGCGCCGTCGTGGCCGACACCGGCACCTGGACCAGTGCCACGTCATGCAGCAACTCCACCAGGATACCGCCGGCGCCGATCACCAGCATCGGGCCGAACTGGGCGTCCTGGGTGATCCCCAGAATAAGTTCCGCATCCCCCTTGGTCATAAGCTGCACCAAGCAGGCTTCGAGCGACGATCCAAGCCGGGACTGCATGTCGCGGAAAGCCGCTTCCAACGCCGCCGGGTCGGCGATGCCGAGAATAACGCCCCCAGCCTCAGTCTTATGGACAATATCGCGGCCCAGCGCCTTGAGCGCAACCGGATAGGCAATCGTTTCGGCCGCGCGCACAGCGTCAGCAATCGTTACACAAATCGCCTGCGGAGCGATCGGCAGGCCATAGGCGACAAGCAGAGTTGCCATCGCCGCCGGCGACAAAGCGCCTGCGTCGGCAGGCAATGCGGCAATCGCCAGCCCGGCTGGGCGCACCGCGGGCACAGGCGCCG
>JANXRN010000263.1 GCA_025352995.1 Acetobacteraceae bacterium | reverse complement strand
TTCGCCGACATCGCCGACGAACAAAATATCGTGCCGTGTCTTGATGCCGGCAGCGTCCATCGCCCGCATATAGGCGAGCAGAACCGCCAAACTACGCGTGTCGTCGCCGACGCCAGGGGCGTAGAGCTTGCTGCCCTCGCGGCGGACCCGCACGTTGGTGCCGGCCGGGAAAACGGTGTCGAGATGGGCAGCAACGACGATCAAGCCGCCATTGCCGCTGCCGCGCCGCAAGCCCATCGCGTTGCCGATGCCGTCAAGCTCGACATCTTCCAGCCCGTGGGCACGCAGCATTCCGAGGTAGTGCGCCGCCTTGACCTCCTCGGCGAAGGGCGGGGCGGGAATTTCGGTCAGGGTGACAATGTCGGCGACGGTGCGATCATGGTCGGCATCGAGTTGCGCCACCGCTCGCGCATAGCTGTCCGACGCCATGATTTTGGTGACCACATCATCCATTGTCGCGCTCCGCATACTGTCGGCCGACATTGCCGGCGGATCCGCCCGGGTGCAACGCCGCTGGCCGAACGGCAGGGCCGCAAGATCAGGCGGCGAGCGGAAACACCAGGCTGATCCGGCTACCCACGCCAGCATGCGACTCGACTTCGAGCTTGCCGCCATGCGCGTGCATCAGGCTGCGCGCCAAGGTGAGCCGTAACCCGATCCCACGGCTATCTTGCGGAGCCTTGCCGAGGCTGCCCTGCGCCAGGCCGTTACCCTCATCCTGGACAGTAATCGCCATCCCGTCCGGCCGTTGGGCGGTGCTGATTTCAATCCAGTCCTGCTGGCCGGTGTTGCGAATGGCGCTCGCCAGCACGCGGGCCAGGATATGGCGCAAAGCCCGCGGGTCGGCGGTGATCAGGGCGGCATCGGCCGGCAGGCGCCAACTGCGCTGCCCGGGGGCGAGGTGTGCCGCTGCGGCTTCGACCGCCTGGGGTAGCATGGCGGCGAGGTTGATGGTTTCGAAGCGCATGATATGCGGGGCATCGGTCGGTCGGGCCGCGGCATGCAATTCGTCGGCAAGGCTGAGCAGGTCCGACGCGGTGGCCGCAACCAGGTCGGGGCGGGGGTCTGGCGCACCGGCATGGCCGAGCATCTGCAATCCGGCCTGGTGCAGTTCCTGCGCGGCCAGGCCGAGTAATCGCGATGTTTCAATCCGCGACTGTTCGGCCCGCGCGCGAGCATGCACGCACGCATCGCAGGCGCGTGATACTTTGAGCAAGCGCCAAGCCATGATCAGGCAGGCGCAGGTCAGGAAGCCAAAGATGAAAAGATCGGACCACATGGCCCGAAATTAAGCACGCCAAGCCTTAAGCAAGCGTTAAGCGGCTGCTTTCTTGGCCGCGGCCTTGGCGATCTGGCGCTTCACCACCAGGGCGGCTTCGGGCAGCTTGGAGTTGTTGGTGCCCATCAGGAAGGCATCAATCCCGCCATTTTTTTCGACGGTGCGGATCGCACGGGTCGAAAGGCGCATGCGGATCGCGGTGCCGAGCGTGTCCGACAGCAGCGAGGTTTCCTGCAAATTCGGCAGAAACCGACGACGGGTCTTGTTATTCGCATGGCTGACATTGTTGCCAGACAGCACACCTTTGCCGGTGATATCGCAGCGGCGAGCCATATTCGTAACCCTCAACAAAAAGCGCGGGCCAAGGCTTGCGCCTGCCCGGACGAACCGAAGGCGCGGCTTATCGCCAATTACGCCTCGCGCGTCAATGGCAATGGCCTCAATGCTCAGTGCGCTTCAGCTCCCCATTGCGCACCGACGCAATCGCACTATTTAACACACGTACAATCGCATCATCCGGCATTTCCCGCGCCAGCAATCCCATCGCGCCACCCAATAACGCGGATGCGATGGCGACAGGTGGCAATTTCTGCCCGGCCATATACTCGATCGCCTTATCGACCACCGCGCCGGCGTGGCTGAGTTCGGCGGGTGGGGTCTCATCGTCTGACATGTCTCGGCTCCTTTAATGCCACCGATATGGGCCGGCGGCAGATGGATTGGAAGTCCGCGCGGTCCGACCTATGGTTGGGTCAATCATTCAAAAAGGGGACCCCGCCATGGCTGACCTGATGCCCGCCACCAGCCTGGCCGCGGTGCCCGGCCGCCGGCGTTTGACCATTGAAATGGCGCAGGACATCGAGCGACGCGGCTTTGCCGGGATTTTTGCCCCCAGCATGTTCGGCAACATGTCGCTGTGTGAGGCATTGGCCTGGAACACCTCGACCATCCGCTTTGCGACCGGGATCACCCCGATCTACAGCCGCACGGTCAGCGACTTCGCCCAGTCAGCCGCCTTCATGCATGAGATTTCTGGCGGCCGCTTCAGCCTCGGCATCGGCATCAGCCACGGGCCGAGCCATATCCGCATGGGCGTCACGCCCGGCAGGCCGTTGGGCGATACCGCGAATTTTGTCGAGAAATTCCGCGCCAGCGAGGGCGTTGGGCCGTTGCCGCCAGTGCTGATCGCGGCGATGCGGCAGAAAATGGTTAACCTTGCCGGCCAGATCGGCCAGGGGGTGATTTTCGCCAATGCGGCGCTGAGCCACATGAAAGCCTCACTCGCGGCTTTGCCGCCGGCGGCGCGGGCCGATGAGAATTTCCTGATCGGCAACATGATCCCGACCTGCATCAGCGACGATGTTGCTGCCGCCCGGGCGGTGTGCCGCAAGTCGCTGATCGCCTATGCCTTCCTGCCGAATTATCGCAATTACTGGAAGGAAGCCGGCTATATCGATGAAATGGCAGCGATTGAGCGCGCCATCGATGAAGGCCGGCGCGACGATGTGCCTGGCCTGCTGACCGATCGCTGGCTCGCCGATGTCAGCCTGTTCGGGACAGCCACCAGCGTGCGCGACCGGGTTGGCGAATGGCGCGATGCCGGGGTATCAACGCCGATCATCGTGCCGTCCTCGGCCGCCGGCGGGCAGTTGAAGGCGATCGAGGAAATGTTCGCAACCTTTGCCTGAGCAAGGATTTCAGATGGCCCTTCCCCCATGGCAGGACGGCGTCTATGCCGCCCTGAAAAGCGCCGGCGTGCGCCAGATCGGCTATGTGCCCGATGCCGGCCACGCCCGGGTGATCGAAATGGCCCATGCCGACAATGACATGCACGCGGTGGTTTGCACGACCGAAGAAGAAGGCATCGCGCTGTCGGCTGGTGCCTATCTCGGCGGCCAGCGATCGGCGCTGCTGATGCAGTCATCGGGCGTCGGCAACTGCATCAACATGCTGTCCCTGCCGATCAATTGCCGGATGCCGTTCTTCACCCTGGTGACGATGCGGGGCGAATGGGGGGAGTTCAATCCCTGGCAGGTGCCGATGGGCACCGCGACCGAGGCGGTGCTGAAGGCAACCGGGGTGCATGTCCGCCGCGCCGAACGCGCTGACGAAGTGGTGGAAATTGTCGAAGCCAGCGCCCGGCTGGCCTTTGACAGCCACATCCCGGTGGCGGTCTTGCTGTCGCAACGGCTGATTGGCGCAAAGGTGTGGGTGAAATGAGCGAGGGAACTCTTGACCGTCGCGCGGTCGCTGCCGAACTGGTGCGCACCGCCAACACTGCCCCTGGCGGGCCGATGCTGGTGGTTTGCGGGCTGGGATCGACCGTCTATGATATTGGAGCCGCCGGTGACCGGCCGGAGAATTTCTATCTCTGGGGCGCGATGGGTGGGGCGGCAATGATCGGGCTTGGCCTGGCGCTCGCGCAGCCGACCCGGCGGGTGCTGGTGGTGACCGGCGATGGGGAGGCGCTGATGGGGATGGGCGCGCTGGCGACGATTGCCGCGCTGCAGCCAACGAATTTGTCGGTGGTGATCCTCGATAATGGCCAGTTTGGTGAAACCGGGCATCAGCGCAGCCATACCGGGCTTGGCACCGACCTTGCCGCGGTCGCCGCGGGTTGTGGCTGGCGGACGACGGTGAAAATCGACGACATGGCTGGGGTTATGGCGCTAGCGCCACGTTTGCAGGCCGAATCGATGTTGGCGGTGATCCGGATTTCCCCTGCCGAAGTGCCGCGTTTCTTGCCAATTCGCGATGGCGCGCTGCTGACGCGGCGGATGCGGGACGCGCTCGGGGTGGCGGCGGACTAGATTCTGTCCGTGCCGGTAGCGTTAAACGCGCATTATTGTTGCACGCTACCTTACCTGTCGGTAAGGCATCAACACTAGGTTGGGCGTAGCTTTGGCGTGGCTGTGGAATATACTGGATGTCAGGTTCGTCCCTGATTCCGGGCTGGGGCGTGCGTATTTCTGTCGGAGATTATTGCGTGGCGCATTTTTTGACCGGTTGCATGTTGCTCGGGATATTGGCGGCTGCCATACCGCAGGCCGTGGCCCAGCCGGCCGCGCCTGCCGCCCCGCCGGGCATTCCGGTGACCGTCGTTGCGGCCAGCAAGCGCGACGTGCCGATCCTGCTCAGCAATATCGGGTCGGTCCAGGCCTTCCAGACCGTGCTGATCCGTGTGCGGGTCGATGGCACCTTGCAGGAAATTTATTTTCAGGAAGGCCAGGACATTAAAAAGGGCGATCGTCTCGCCTTGATCGATCCCGGCCCCTATCAGGCCGCCTATGATCAGGCAGTTGCCAAGAAAGCCGCCGACAGCGCGGTGCTGGTCAGCGCCCGGCTCGATCTGGCGCGCTCGACTGAGCTTGCCAAGCAGCAATATGCCGCCCAGCAATTGGTCGATCAGCGGGTTGCCGTGGTCAATCAGCTCGTGGCGCAGTTGCAGGCCGATGACGCGTTGATCGCGGCGGCCAAGGTCAATCTCGATTATACCAACATCACCGCGCCCTTCGATGGTCGGGTTGGCATTCGCATGGCCGATCCGGGCAACGTGATCCGCGCCGCCGATCCGGCGGGCGCGGGGATTGTCACCATTGCGCAAATCCACCCGATCGCGGTGATTTTCACCTTGCCGCAGGACAGCCTGCCGGCCATTCAGACCGCCATGGTGCAAGCCCAGAAAGCCGGTGGCAAGCTTGATGTGTTCGCCAATTCCCCTGATGGCAAGGTTTTGCTGGGGCAGGGCGGGCTGATGACCACTGACAACACCATCGACCCGACCACCGGCACCATCAAACTCAAAGCATCGTTCCCCAATCTCGATAATCGGCTATGGCCTGGCCAGTTCGTGACCATGAAGCTGCAAACCGAAATCCAGCGCGGGGTGATTACCGTGCCCTCGATCGCCATCCAGCGCCGGGCGGACGGGCTGTTCGTCTATGTCATCAAGGACAATGCCGCGACGGTTCAGCCGGTGAGCATCGGTCAGGATGATGGGCGCGTGGCGGTGGTGACCAAGGGGCTCGACGAAGGCGCCCAAGTGGTTGTCGCCGGCCAGTCACGCCTGACCACCGGAACCAAAGTTATCGCCGCGCAAGGCAAGCCGACCAGCTGAATTTCCTACCAATTCCTACCCTCCAGGCAGCATCCGCATGAGCATCAGCACCCCGTTCATCCGCCGCCCGATTGGAACCTCGCTGCTGATCGCCGCGATTGTGCTGGTTGGTATCGTCGCCTACCCGTTGCTACCGGTTGCACCGTTGCCCAACGTCGAATTCCCGACGATTTCGGTCCAGGTGTCCTTCCCCGGTGCCAGCCCGGAAACCATGGCAACCGCAGTGGCGCAGCCGCTCGAACGGGTGTTCGCGCAAATTCCCGGCGTCGCGCAAATGACATCGAACTCCGTGCTCGGCCGCACCAGCGTCACCGTGCAGTTCGATCTCAATCGCAGCATCGATGGCGCGGCGCTTGATATTCAATCCAAGCTCACCGCCGCCGCCGGCCAGTTGCCGCGCAATCTGCCCAATCCGCCGACCTTCTATAAGGTCAACCCGTCCGACAGCCCGATCCTGATTTTGGCGGTGCAGTCCGATGAAATGGATTTGATCACGGTTGACGATTACGCCGACAACATCCTTGCCCAGCAGATTTCCACCATCGCGGGTGTGAGCCAGGTATTCATCGGTGGCGAACGCAAGCGCGCGGTGCGGGTGCAGATCGATCCGGCGCGGCTGGCCGCCATGGGCCTGACGATGGAAGACGCGCGCGGCGCCCTTCTGCAATCGACGGTCAACACCCCCAAGGGCAGCATTGACGGGGAATTGCGCAGTTTCACCATTTACGCCAACGACCAGATGACCAAGGCGTCAGAATATAATGATTTGGTCATCGCCTTCCGCAACGGCGCGCCAATCCGGGTGCGCGATATCGGCCAGGCGGTCGATGCGGCCGACAATATCCTGATCGCCGGCCATCAGAACGGCAAGCTCGGCGTGCAGCTGATCATCTTCAAGCAGCCCGACGCCAATATCATCGACACGGTTGACCAGATCAAAGCCCGTTTGCCCGGCCTGCTCGCCGCCATTCCGCCGTCGATCAAAGTGTCCGAAGTGATGGATCGTACCCAGACCATCCGCGCTTCGGTCGAAGACGTGCAGATGACCCTGATGCTCACCGTCGGCCTTGTCGTGATGGTGATCTTCCTGTTCCTGCGCAATGTGTGGGCAACGATTATCCCGAGCGTGACGGTGCCGATCGCCTTGGTCGGCACTTTCGCAGTGATGTATCTGCTGAATTACAGCCTGGATAATCTGTCGCTGATGGCGCTGACCATCGCGGTCGGCTTCGTTGTCGACGACGCGATCGTGATGCTGGAAAACATCTTCCGCCATATCGAAGATGGCGAGCGACCGTATGACGCGGCCATCAAGGGCGCGGGCGAAATCGGCTTCACCATCGTCTCGATCAGCGCATCGCTGATCGCGGTGTTCATCCCGCTGCTGCTGATGAGCGGGATTGTCGGGCGGCTGTTCCGGGAATTCGCAGTGACCGTCTCCATCGCGGTGGTGGTCTCGGCGATTGTGTCCCTCACCCTTACGCCGATGATGTGCTCACGCTTCCTGCGCCATCATACCGGCGGGCATAATTTGCTCTATCGGATCGTCGAAGGGTTTTTCGACGCGCTGATCAATGGCTATCGCCGCACGCTCGATATCGCGCTGCGCTTTCATGTCATCACCTTCCTGTCTTGGGTGGCGACGGTCGCGGTCACGGTTTATCTCGGCATCATCATGCCGAAAGGCTTTTTCCCGGAGCAAGATAACGGCATGCTGATGGCCGTTTCCCAAGGCGCGGAAGATATTTCCTTCAAGGACATGATGCGGCTGCAATTGCAGCTGGGCGATGTCCTGCTCAAGGACCCCGCCATCGCGGCCTATTCGTCCATCGTCGGCCCCGGTGCGCAGGGGCAGACCGGCAATAACGGGCGGTTCTTCATCTCGCTCAAGCCGTTCGATCAGCGGCCTGGGGTGACGGCGCAGCAAGTGGTCGCACGGCTGCGCGGCCCGCTGTCCAAAATCGAAGGCGCGCAGCTGTTCGTGCAGGCAGGGTCCGATATCCGGGTCGGCGGTCGGGCATCGAAGACGCAATATCAATATACGCTGCAAAGCCCCGATACCGCGGAACTTTATAGCTGGGCGCCGAAAATCCTCGCCAAGCTGCGCGGTCTGCCGGAATTGCGCGACCTTGCCACCGATCAGCAAAATGGCGGCGCAACCGTCAACATCACCATCGACCGCGACGCCGCGGCGCGGTTCGGCATTGCCGCACAGGTCATTGACGACACGCTGTTCGACGCGCTCGGGCAGCGCCAGGTCACCCAGTATTTCACCCAGGTCAACACCTACAAGCTGATCCTGGAAGTTCTGCCGGAATTGCAGGGCGATCTGGCGGTGCTCAACAAGCTGTTCGTACGCTCCAATACCGGGGCGGCAGTCCCGCTATCGACCTTCGTGAAAATCGATTCCAACAAGGTCGCACCCTTGTCGATCGCGCATCAATCGCAATTCCCGGCTGTGACCTTGTCTTTCAACCTCGCGCAAGGTGTGGCGTTGGGCGAAGCGGTGCAGGCGGTGAACAATGCCATGCGGGCGATGGGCACCCCTGTCACCTTGCAAGGCACTTTCCAGGGCACTGCCCAGGCCTTCGCCGCGTCGCTCACCACCATGCCATACCTGCTCGCGGCCGCCCTGATCAGCGTCTACATCATCCTCGGCGTGCTGTATGAAAGCTACATCCTGCCGATCACCATCTTGTCCACCATCCCGTCCGCAGGCGTCGGCGCGCTGCTGATGCTGACCTGGTTCGGCTATGATCTGTCGCTGATCGCGGTGATCGGGCTGCTGCTGCTGATCGGCATCGTTAAAAAGAACGGCATCATGATGGTGGATTTTGCCGTCAACGCCCAACGGGTCGATGGCATGTCAGCGCATGAGGCGATCCGCACCGCGTGCCTGCTGCGCTTCCGGCCGATCATGATGACCACGCTCGCCGCGCTGTTCAGTGGCCTACCGCTGATGCTGGGCCACGGCGCCGGGTCCGAACTGCGCCGGCCGCTGGGCTACGCCATGGTCGGCGGGCTGGCGTTGAGCCAGATGCTGACGCTTTATACCACCCCGGTGATCTATCTTTACCTGGAGCGTTTGCAGGCCTGGATGTCGCCCAAGCGTCGGATGACGTTGCCGACACTGGCCGAGAAGATGGGCGCGGCGACGGCGGATTAGACCCAAACGTGCTGTTAAACTTCCTGCCTGAACGCGTCGCTTATTCTTCGTAGTTTGCCTTGACGATCCACGACGATCACATCGAACCGCACCCCCGCGTGCCCCCAATCCGGCTGTAACGCCAGCAGCGCCTCGCCCGCTGCGATCAAGCGTGCACGCTGCCGGGCGGACAGCGCATAGGCGGCGTCCGCCAGGGTTTTGCGGCTTTTGACTTCGATGATCGCGAGTAGCCCGTCTTTCTCGGCGACGATGTCGATTTCGCCGGCGCCGGTTTGCAAGCGGCGGGCGCGGATGGTCCAGCCATCTTGCGCGAGGGCGGCGCAGGCGGCGCTTTCGGCAGCAATGCCCAGTCGCTGGGCACTTGTGCCGCGCGCCTGACGGATGATGGTCAAATGCGGTCAGCGCCAATCAGCGCGAGCCCTTCAGCGACCGAGACGAATTCGCCGCCGCCGGCGATTTTGGCGGCGCCAAAGCGGTCGGCGAAAATGCGGCGGACGGCGGGGACAAAGGCGGTGCCGCCGGTGAGGAAAACGTGATCGATGTCCTGGGTGGTGAGGCTGGCTTGCACCAGCGCGGCATCGATTGTGGTGGCCAGTTGCGTGAGATCGGGGGCGATCCAGCTTTCGAACTCGGCGCGGGAAATGCGGCGTTCGATTTTGAAGCTTTTATGCTCGAAGCGCAGCACGGCGCTGTCGGCCTGGGACAGTTCAGCCTTCACCCCTGAAACGACGCGGTAAAGCGCGTAGCCGAGTTCTTCCTCGATCACCGTCACCAGCGCGCCGAGCCGCTCGGGATGCGCCGAGGCGGCCGCGACTTCCTTGATCGCGCGCAGGGTTTTCGGATTGCGCATCAGCGACAGCAAATGCCAACGGGCGAAGGCGGAGAAATATTCCGGCGGCACCGGGAGCGCGGTGCCGCTGCCGAGGCCGCGGATTTTGTAGGTATCGCCTTTGCCGAGCCGGGGCGAAATCACCGCGTCGATGATGCGATAGTCGAACACGTCGCCGGCAATACCGATGCCGGTATTGGACAAGGCGGCGACGCCGCCGGTGGCAGGGTCAAAGCGCAGCACGGAAAAATCGCTGGTGCCGCCGCCGAAATCACCGATCAGCACGTTGGCCGGATGTGTGAGGCCACGGACGAAGCGGTAGCCGGCCCCTTCCGGTTCCAAAGCCAGAGTGATGTTATTCATCCCAGCTTCGGCAAAAGCGGCGGTCAGCCGAGTGGCGCCCAATTCGTCGTTGGGATTGGCGCCAGCGAAGCGGACTGGGCGGCCGACGACCAGACGGGCGGTTTCGGGGAGGCCGCCGGCGCCGATGACCAGCGCCCGCAAGAAGGTCGCGATCAGATTTTCCAGGGTGAAGCGGCGGCCATAGATGCGGGTTTCGGTGAAGCTCGCCTGGGCGAGATAGGTTTTCATCGACATGATCAGCCGGCTGTCGAGCGGATCGTCGAGATAGGCGTCAATCGCGGCAGGCCCAGCGGCATGGCGTAGTTTGGCGCCAGCGCGCGTGTCTTCGGCGGCAAAGCACAGCACCGAGCGGAACATTTCGAGCGCTTCCGGCCCGAAGCGACGCGTCTCGGTGCGGCCGTCAGCATGGCGGATGGCCACCACCGAATTGGTGGTGCCGAAATCTATCCCGATGGTGACAGGCATCAGAAGCGTTCTTCACCGCGATGGCGGGCGGCGTCGGGGAAATCGCGGGTGAGGGCGAAGACCGGGTTTTGCACCAGGGAATTGACCCCGAAATGAAAGCCTTCCACCGGGTCGCGCCGGCTGGCAACGGTCTGGAAAGCAGCTTCGAGTTGGGCGAGGTCACGGACTTCCAGCATGATATGCCAGTCCCCCATGCCGCGCAGCCCGAAGCCGAGTTTGGCGCGGGTGATGCGCCAGGCGGCGATCAGGTCTCGGTCGCGGAGATGGCCGAGATAGGCGTTCAGCCCGTCAACAAATGCCAGATCGGCGACGCCCGGTTTGAGGTCGCAATAGACGTGATAAATATCCATCGTGGCTCAGCCCCGGCGCCGATGCGTCCTGGTGACGGGCGGACGGCTGGCGAGGCTGAACGCGCCGCCGCCACACAGCACCGCGACAGTGAGTGGGAACAGCCAGCTTGGCCGCGCCAGTAGCGGCATTGCCAGCCAGGTCCATACCCAGCCCATCGAGGCGTTGCGCAAGCTATCTTGTAAATTGACCAGGAACTGGTGATTGGCGCGGCTCAGCGCGGCACCCAGGCTGGTGTCGGGCGACAGCAGCAACGCCATGCCGAACGCCACCACCAGGGCTGCCGCCGACAGCACCATCAGAACGCGCACCGAGGTTGAATATTGCAGGGTCACACGAAAAGTCGCTCACTCTTTTTGTCGGTATACATCGACGCGACGAATTCGCCATAGCCATTCCATATCTGGGTCGGCACCATTTCGTCATTACCGAGCAGGCGTTCATTGGCCTGGCTCCAACGCGGATGCGGCACGGCGGGGTTCACGTTGGCCCAGAAGCCGTATTCGCTGTCCTGCAATTCCTGCCAGAACGTCTTGGGGCGCTTGTCGGTGAAGCTGATCTTGACGATCGATTTGGCCGATTTGAAGCCGTATTTCCACGGCAGGGTCAGCCGGATCGGCGCGCCATTCTGCGGCGGCAAGGTCTTGCCATACATGCCAACGGTCAGGAACGACAGATCGTTCATCGCTTCCTGGATGGTGACGGCTTCGGTATAAGGCCAAGGATAATAGCTCATCTTCAGGCCCGGCATGGTTTTTTGGTCCGCCAGGGTGGTGAACACCACATACTGCGCACTGCCAAGCGGCTCGGCCATTTTGACCAGTTCGGCGAGCGGGAAGCCGATCCACGGCACCGTCATCGCCCAGGTTTCGACGCAGCGATGGCGATAGGCGCGTTCTTCGAGGCTGACTTTCTTCATCAGATCGTCATAGCCGATGGTCTTGGGGGCTTTGACCATGCCGTCAATGGCGATCGTCCAAGGCGTGGTCGGCAGCGACTGGGCGGCATCGAGCACGGATTTTGAGGTGCCAAATTCGTAATAATTATTGTAGCTGGACACGTCCTTTTCCGGCGTGATCGCCCGGCCGGCGACATAGCGCGCGTTGGCCTTGCCGCTGAGCGGCTTCAATTCCTGCATTTTCGCTGCCGGCCCGCTGAACAGCCGCCATTGCGCGTTCGCTGGGCTTGCCACCAGACCACCGGCAATGGCGCCAAGACCGCCGAGCAGGGCGCGACGATTGGTGACCATGTGTTCCGGCGTGATAGCGCTGGGGGGCAAGTCCCAGATGCGGCGGTTTTGGATCAACATGGGTCGGTTTCCTCTGTCGTGTGAACTGTTCTACGGCCGAGCATCCCGGATGGATGAGGAGTGTGCCCTGAAATCGCGCCCCGGTCCACTTGATCATCCACGGGATTGCATTGCGGCCGTCATTGGGAAACATTCATCCCCGGCGCGCGTTACAGTCGCGCCGCAAAATGATTGAAAGTGTCCCACGATGCATCTCGCCCGCTTTCCCCGCGTTAAACTGTGCCACGCACCGACGCCGCTGGAATTCATGCCCAATCTGACCAAAGCGCTGGGCGGGCCGCAGCTTTGGATCAAGCGCGATGACTGCACCGGCGTGGCGATGGGCGGCAACAAGAACCGCAAGCTTGAATATCTGATGGGCGAGGCACTGGCCCAAGGTGCCACCCATATCGTGACCCAAGGGGCGGTGCAGTCCAACCATGTCCGCCAGACCGCCGCCGTCTGCGCCAAGCTCGGGCTGAAATGCACCGTGGCGCTGGAACATCGGGTCGATACCAACTCGGTCGAATATCTCGACGGCGGCAACGTGCTGCTCGATCATCTGCTCGGCATCGACATCGAATATCGCGCCGGCGGCACTGACATGCAGGCGGCGATTGAGGAAATCGGCGCCAAGCTGACCTCGGACGGCGAGAAAGTCTATCTGATCCCCGGCGGCGGATCGAACCCGGTGGGCGCGCTGGGCTATGTTCATGTCGCCCTCGAATTGCTGGCCCAGGCGAACGAGATCGGCCTGCGCATTGACCGGCTGGTGCACGCCACCGGCAGCGCCGGCACCCAGGCCGGGCTTGTCGCGGGCTTCGAAGCGCTGAATGCCGGCATCAAGGTGCTCGGCATCGGGGTGCGCAATCCAAAAGACCGCCAGGAAGCAACGGTGCACAAGCTCGCCGAAGCGACCGCGGCGCGGCTCGGGGTAGCGAGCATCCGGCGGGAGGCTGTGGAAGCCAATTGCGATTATGTCGGCGATGGTTATGGCCAGCCGACGCCGGGCATGGTCGAAGCGGTGACGATGTTTGCCCGCACCGAGGCGATTTTCCTCGACCCGGTTTATTCCGGCAAAGGGGCGGCGGGGCTGATCGACCTGATCCGTAAAGGGTATTTCTCCGCCGAGGAGAATGTCGTGTTCCTGCACACTGGCGGCCAGGTCGGGCTGTTCGCTTATCGTGACGCACTGGTGCCGGCAGCCTGATTTCGCAGGGTAGGCACGTGCGGCGATTTCTGGTGACCGGCGGCGCCGGCTATGTCGGCAGCCATCTGGTGCGCGCGCTGCGGGCGCGGGGCGATCACTGCACGGTGTTTGACAACCTCAGCACCGGACACCGCGAGGCAGTGCCGGATGGGGTTGATCTGGTCGAAGCCGATCTCGCCGATCAGGCTGCGGTCAATGCGCTGCTCGCGGACGGGCCGTGGGACGGGGTCTTCCACTTCGCCGCCTTGTCGCTGGTGGGCGACAGCATGCGCAACCCGCAGCTTTACCGGACCGCCAACGTCTCCAACGCGGCCGGGCTGATTGATGCGTGTGTGCGGCATGGGGTGACGAAGCTGGTATTTTCCTCGACCGCCGCTTTGTTCGGTGTGCCCGAGCGGCTGCCGATTGCCGAAGATGATCGGATCGAACCCGGCTCGCCCTATGGCGAAAGCAAGCTCATGGTGGAACGTCTGTTGGCGGCGGCTGATCGCGCGCACGGGCTGCGCTTTGCGGCGCTGCGCTACTTCAACGCGGCGGGGGCCGATCCCGATGGCGCGCTGGGGGAGGATCATCGACCAGAGACCCATCTGATCCCGCTGGCGATCGATGCTGTCCTTGGTCGCCGTCCACCGTTGGCGGTATTCGGCACTGACTACCCAACCCCGGACGGCACCTGCATTCGCGACTATGTCCATGTCAGCGACCTTGCCAGCGCGCATCTTGCCGCCTTTGACAGGCTCGATGCCGGTAGCGTGACGTATAATCTCGGCAGCGAAACCGGGCATTCGGTGCGCGAGGTATTGGCGAGCGTGGCGCGGGTCGCTGGCCGGCCGGTGCCACATACGCTCGCCGATCGCCGACCGGGGGATCCGGCGGCGCTTGTCGCATCGTCGGCCCGCATCCGCGCCGAATGCGGTTGGCGAGCCAGGTTCACTGTCCTTGATGATATTGTTGCCACCGCATGGGCATGGCGCCTTGCGCATCCGTCGGGCTATGACAGCTAGTGGATAGAATCTGACGGAAAGAGCCGTCAGATTCTATCCACTAGGGCGAGGCCGGAGGACGGAATGCAGGGTAATGAGATCGATCTATTGCTGCCACCGGTCGGGCTTGCCCGCACCCATTGGTGCGCGTTCGATCATCTTTGGTATTTGAAAACCTATCCCGCCGCCGCCGAGGCGATCGGCGGCAGCCAGTTTTCCCAGGTGCGCCAGCATTACATCGAAATCGGCGCCGCCCAGGGCCTGTCGCCGAATATGTTCTTCGATGAAGCCTGGTATCGCGGTCGCTACCCCGACATCGCCGCAGCGATTGCTGGGGGGGAGGTCGCGTCGGGCTATGTGCAGTATTGCCTTGCCGGATATGGCGAGCGCACCCCGCATTGGCTGTTCGACCCGGAAACCTATGCCGAACATTCCCCCGATCTGACTGATGTTGAGCTTATCCGGCTCGATTGCGTCAATTCCTATGACCATTATCTGCGCATCGGCATGCTGCAAGGGCGGGTGGCGCATCTGCTGTTCGATCCGGCGATGTATCGCGACAGCCATGGCGACGCGGCGGACCGGCTGTCGGAAATCGACCGCGCCGGCGCCTTTGTCGACTTCCTGTCCCGTCGATTCGACCGTGCACACCCGGAACCCGCCGTTTCGATCTATTTCGATCCGGCCTGGTTCGCCGCCCGGCATAGTGTTGGGGCCCAGGGCGCGCTGCATGCCTATCTGACCTGGGATAGCGACACGCCCTGCGATCCGGTGGATGGGTTTGACGAGGCATTTTATCGCGCCCAGCACGCCGAGGTGACCGAGGCGATGCGGCTCGGGACGCTGGGCTCGGGCTACGAGCATTTTCTTAAAGTTGGCGTGCTCGCTTTGTTGGCGCCGAACGGGTCGGCCAATTTGCGCGCCTACCATGATAGCGATCCGGCGATTGCGGCGGCAATCGCGGCGGGGCAATGCCGCGATGCGTTTGCCCATTGGCGCGCAGTTTCGACAAGCATTGAGGTGCCGCCAGCGCCGATCCATCATGGCGGCGGCCACGTGACAGCGTTCGGCGTCGAACCGCAAAGCGGGATGTGGATGTTGGCCGCCCAACTCGGCCTTGCGGATGCCAAGCTGGGCCTGGCCGGCAAAGTAAGCCTGCGGGCGACTTTCGCTGACACGATCCTGGCCGGGGACGCGGACTACGTCTTTGACAGCGCCACCGGTGAGTTCATCGCCGCCTTGCGGGACGCAGAACCAGCCGGCCGATTGCGGGAAATGGAAGTCGCGTGGGGCCGCTGGATCTGGCGATTAACCGTGCCGGGAACGATGACGGCACTCCCGACCGGCGCGGTTCAGGCTGACATGCTCGATCGTCTCGCGCTGCTCGATGCGGCAAACACCACGCCGCTGAGCAGGCGGTTGCGGCGGGAGCCATTTGCCGGCCACGGCACGCTCGACCAGTTGCGCCCGCCAGTATTGATGAATTTCGATGAGGCTATTTTGTGCCCAGCGACGGTTTCGGGTGCGCCCGCTGGGGTGGCGCTGCTCGGCTGGATTATCGCGCCGGGCGGGGTTCAGTCGATTATTTTGCATAGCGGCAGCCGCGCGACCCCAATCAAGCTCGACCAGATGATCCGGGTGCCGCGCCCCGACGTGCTACAAAGCCTCACCGCGACATTGCAAGTCGACGCTGACGCTCACGGCTTCACCGCCTTCGTGCCCCACGCCGTCGAGCCAGGCGCCGCGCCGCCGCATTTATCAGTGGAAACCGCATCAGGCGAAATCGGCTACAGCCTACTGCCGCCGTTCCGCCTGCAGGGCATGGCGGCGATTGAGGCGCTGCTGGTCCAGTCCGCCCCCCGCTACGATGAAGTCGCGCCGAGCTTTGACCAAGTTTACGGCCCGGCGGTTTCCGCCCTCAACGCCGCCCGGCTTCACGCGGTCCGGCCGCCGCGGGACATCGCGCTTGGCCCGATCGGCGCACCGGTGATGCTGTCGGTCGTCGTGCCGTTGTTCGGCCGCACCGATTTCATGGAATATCAGATCGGTCTGTTTGCCCACGCCCCGCCAGGTCCGGCGACCGAATATATTTACGTGCTCGACGATCCATCTTTGGAAGCCGAGGCCGAATATGTCGCCGCATCGGTTGCCGCGCGCTTTAACGTGGCGATCCGGCTGCTGATCCTGACCCGCAATCTCGGCTACGGCCCGGCAACCAATGTCGGGCTGCGGGCGGCGCGGGGCAATTTCGTCGCATTGTTGAACTCGGACGTATTTCCAATCGATGCCGGCTGGGGCACCGCGCTGATCTTGCGCTTGCAGGCCGATGCCAAGCTCGGCGCGGTTGGCCCGCAATTGCTGTTCGAGGATGGCACGGTCCAGCACCAGGGCATGGCGATGGAAAAGCTGCCAGAATTCGGTGGCCTGCGCTTTCCGCTGCATATGCGCAAAGGCTTGCGCCCCGGCGACGATACCGGCCTGGCGCCGGTCGAGGCGATCACCGGGGCTGCGATGATCCTGCGTCGGCGTGATCTATTGGCGCTCGGCGGCCTTGATGAGGCCTATGCGATCGGCGATTTTGAAGATGCCGATCTGTGCCAACGCCTCGCCGCCAAAGGGCTGACCTGCGCCGTCGATCTCGGGGTGCGAATGTATCATCTTGAACGTCAGACCCAAGGCCTGTCTGGCCGGCATTGGCGGATGAACCTGACCTTATTCAATGCCTGGGTTTATAATCGACGCTGGGAGGCACGGGCGTGAGCAAACTTCCGGCCAAACCTGCGGTCGAGGCCCAAGCTAAACGGGTGCTGGTGCTGACCCACGCCCATCCGGCTTTGTCCCGCGGTGGCGCGGAAATGTCGGCGGCCGCTTTGTCCCAAGCGATCGGCGGCAGTGATGGGTGGCAGACCTGGCTGATGGGGTGTTCCCGCGAACCCGAGTCCGCCCGCGCCGGCAGCTGCATCACCCAACCCTTCGGCGACAATTCCTATCTCTATAGTGCCGGGCCGTTCAACTGGTTTGCCTTCGCCAATCGCGACAAGAACTTCCCCAAGGCATTTGCCGATGTGCTGCGGGAAATTCGGCCCGATATCCTGCATTTCCACCATTATCTGATCTTCGGCGTCGATGCCTTTCTGATTGCGCGCCAGGTGCTTCCGGACTGCAAAATCGTTCTGACCTTGCATGAATATCAGGCGATCTGCAACCATTACGGTCAGATGATCAAGACCGGCGGGGACGTGCTGTGCCACGAATCCTCACCACGCGACTGCAACCATTGCTTCCCGAAATACAGCCGCGCCGACTTCTTTCTGCGCCAGACTTACATCCAACGCTTTTTCGATCTGGTGGATAGCTTCATCTCCCCGAGCCAGTTCCTCGCCGACCGCTACATCGCCTGGGGGGTGCCGGCGGCGAAAATGACGGTGATGGAAAACATCGTCCGCGCGGCGCCGGCGGAAATCAGCCGCCCGGACGGCAGCGGCGTGTTGCGCATCGGTTTCTTCGGCCAGACCACCCGGCTCAAAGGCATCAACGTCGTGCTCAACGCCGCTGACATGCTGGAAGATGATGTCGCAATGGTGTTCGACATCCACGGCGATGACAGCGATCAGCCCGACGAATTCCGCGCCGAATTCGCCAAGCGCCGCAAGAAAGCCGGCCGCAACGTGCGCTTTCATGGCGCCTACGATAACCGCCGCGTCGATGCGCTCATGCAGCAGGTCGATGTCGTCGTGGTGCCGTCGATCTGGTGGGAAAATTCCCCGGTGGTGATCCAGGAGGCGATCCGCAATCGGCGGCCGGTGATCTGTTCTGACCTTGGTGGCATGGCGGAGAAAATCGTTCACGGCCGCGATGGCTGGCACATGACGGCAGGGGATGCGGCGGAACTTGCCGGGATTGTGACGCGGTTGGCCAGCGATCGTGCGGAGGTCGTGGCGATGATGCAGTCAATGCGTCCTGCGGTGGCGCCGCAGGTGACGGTGGATACGCATATGGCTTTGTATCAAGGGCTTCTGCGGTAGTTAAGCCCCGAACACGCGCGCGAAAATCGCATCCACGCGCCGCAAATGCAGCATCGGGTCCATCGCCGCATCAAGTTCGGCCGCCGACACGCGCCCGGCAATTTCCGGATCGGCGGCGAGGTTGGCGCGGAAATCCAGCGCATCTGGCTTGCCGAGTCTGGTCCAGGTTGCCATCGCGTTGCGCTGCACGATCCGGTACGAATCCTCCCGCGAAATGCCGGATTTGGCCAGCAGCAGCAGGATTTCCCCCGAATGCACTACCCCGCCAAGGCTTTCGATATTCTCCGCCATGCGCTCCGGATAGACCGTCAACTGCGCCATCATCCCGGTCAGCCGGGTGAGTGCAAAGTCCAAGGTCACGGTTGTATCGGGCGCAATGCCGCGTTCAACGCTCGAATGGCTGATGTCGCGCTCATGCCATAAGGTGACGTTTTCCAGCGCCGGCACCACCGCCGACCGCACCAGCCGCGCCAGCCCGGTCAAATTCTCCGACAGCACCGGATTG
>JANXRN010000231.1 GCA_025352995.1 Acetobacteraceae bacterium | reverse complement strand
TACTATACCGGCCATCATACCGGGCACGTATTGACCTACGCGCAAGGCGTCGCCGACAGCCGGACCTGGGCCGATTACATCAATATCGGCATGGAACACGGGTCATTCGATATGGCGGGACTCGCCAATTATATGCGCGGGCTGGTCGATGGTGGACCCACCGCGTCCGGCCATCGCACCCCCACCGTGGTGGTCGAAGCGCCGGTCAACGGCACCGATGAAGCCAATGTGCGCCACAACGCCTGGCAGTTCAGGCAAATTCTCGGGCGCGGCGCCCATGGCATCATCCTCTGCCAGGCCGAAACCGAAGGGGCGACGCGCGCCTTCATCGAAGCCTGCCGCTACCCGTTCCACCTCCAAGGCGTCGATCCCGCCATTCCCGCCCCGCTGGCCCGCATGCACGGCGCGAGCAAAAACGCCCGCACCCCGGGTGGTAACTTCCTCGGCATCGGCGCCCGTGGCCGCGGATCGGAAGCCACCGCCGGCATCATCTGGGGGGTCGATGAACCCGCCTACCAACAAGCCTGCGACCCCTGGCCGCTCAACCCGGCCGGCGAGCTCATGCTCGGGGTTAAAATCGAATCGCCCGAAGGGGTCGCCAACTGCGAAGCCATACTCGCCGTGCCCGGCCTGACCTATGCCGAACTCGGACCAGGCGATCTCAGCCTGTCGCTCGGCTATCTCGGCGCGGTGCCCAATCCCTATCCGCCCGAAATGGCCGCCGCGCGCGAAAAAGTCTTCAACGCCTGTCGGGCCAACGGGCTCGCGTTCCTCGAAGGCTGTACCCCGGACAATATCGCGGCGCGGCTGGATGAGGGGGTGCGGGTGATTGCTGGGGGGCGGGAGGATACGGCTGTTGTTGGCAGGAAGCATTCGAAGAAGTGAGGAAGAATCTACTTTGTTTGAAAACAAAGTAGCAAAAAAACTTTGTCAATTCTGGCCGTTGGCCTGGGACCTTACCGCAGGCGCACGGCAACCGCAGCTAAGTATTAAAAAGTTTTTTTGGTTCTTTTTGTTCACAAAAAGAACTGCTTCCTTACCTTCCTGTCCACTTAGGTGCCCGCTTCTCGATAAACGAAGCCCGTCCCTCCGCCGCGTCTTCCGTCAGCGCCAGCGCGCCGATTTGCGCTTCCATGAACACCGCCGCGTTATCGAAGTTCATGTCTTCAGTCTGGCGCATGGCGTACTTGCCGCGGCGGATGGATGTCGGGCTTTTGTCGAGCAGCCGGGCCAGCAACCAATTGATTTTGGCATCCAACTCATCAGGCGGAACGATGTAGTTGAGCAAGCCCAGCGCGAGCGCTTCGGCGGCATCGATCGGTTCGCCGGATAGTGCCATTTCGTAGAGTTTGCGGCTGGGGATCAGCCGTTGCAGCACCGCCATGATTTGCATCGGGAAGACGCCGATTTTCACTTCGGGCATGCCGAAGCGGGCGTTGTCCACCGCGATGGCCATGTCGCACATGCCGAGCATCCCGAGACCGCCGGCCATGGCGTGGCCGTTGACCCGCGCGATGAGCGGCAAAGTGAGGTTGCGGGCTTGCTTCATCATGGCGACGAACGGCACGCCGACTTTGGAATAATCGTATTTGAACGATCCGGAGCCTGACGCCAGATCGGCGCCGGCGCAGAAGGCGCGGTCACCCGCGCCGGTCAGCACCACGGCGCGCATGTCGGGATCAGCAGCCGCTTCTGTGAATCCCGCCATGATGCCGGCACAGACAGAATCATTCATCGCATTGCGGCGTTCGGGGCGGTTGATGGTGATCCAGAATACCTGGCCGCGCTTTTCGTGCAGAACATCGGTCATGACCGGAACTTCGACAGGCTGCCGCCATGCATGATTTTGCCGGGCAGTTGGTGGCCGACGATGCTTTCCGCCATGCGCGCGCAGTCGATCAGCGCATCGAGGTTGAGGCCGGTTTCGATCCCCATTTCTTCGGCCATGAACACCAGGTCTTCGGTGCAGATATTGCCTGCCGCCGCCTGGTTGCCGGCGAACGGACAGCCGCCAAGGCCGGCACAGGAGCTGTCGAAGCTGCTAATGCCCATTTGCAACCCCATCAGCGCGTTGGCCATGCCGGTGCCGCGTGTGTCGTGCAGATGGAGCGCGAGTTTGAGGTCCGGCCATTTGTCGCGAATCGCGCCGACAACGCGCTGCACCCCGAGCGGCGATCCCCAGCCGACCGTATCGGCAATGCGCACCCGATCGAGCATGACGCCATATTCGGCGGCGATGCCGAGCAGTTCGCCGACGCAGTCACGCACGGTTTCGGGGGCGATGGCGCCTTCGAAATTGCAGCCGAAGGCGGTCATGACGATCGCGGATTCAACCGGAATGCCGCGCGCCTGAAAGAACTCCATCTGCCGGCGTTGTTCGGCAAGGGTTTCGGCATTATTCTTGTTGGTGTTGTGGATGGAAAAAGTGTTGGACGTGCTCATCTGCAAGCCGCCAGTGATGTGCAGCGGGGATTGCACCGCACGTTCATAGCCTTTGAGATTGAGCGCGATGCCGGTGTAGTGGACATCCGGGCGCTGGCGGATGGTGGCGGCAACCTCAACCGCATCGGCCATCCCCGGCACCCGGCGCGGATCGACGAAGGATACGCATTGCACGTCGTGCAATCCGGTTTCTGCCAGTGCCTCACAAAAGCGCACCTTGTCGGCGGTGCTGATCGGCCCGGCTTCAATCTGGAAGCCCTCCCGCGGGCCTTCCTCGTGGATCTCGATCCGCTTGGGCAGGTCAGACATGGCGTTCCTCATCGGTTGTTGCCGGCATGATGGCGCGTGTGGCGTGCGCGGGAAAGGGGTTGAGGTTCCGCCATTTTTGCCCAATCCTGCCCCGAACAACGACGATCCAGGATATTATGACCCAAGCAACAGGCCCGCTCGCCGGCATCCGCGTTCTCGACCTTACCGCCGTGGTGCTCGGCCCGTTCGCGACGCAGACCTTGGGGGATTGGGGCGCCGATGTCATCAAGATCGAGCCTTTACACGGCGATACGGTGCGCAATTCCGGCCTGTTCAAGAACAAGGGCATGGCGTCGGTGTTCATGCAGATCAACCGCAATAAGCGGTCGGTGGCGCTCGACCTGAAATCGGCCATCGGCAAAGAAGTCGTCCGCCGGCTGATCCCGAAAATGGATGTCCTGGTCAGCAATATCCGCCCGGCCGGCATGGCGCGCCTCGGGTTTGGCTACGATTTTTGCAAGGACCTCAATCCCAGGTTGATCTATGCCGTCGCCACCGGCTTCGGCCAGGATGGCCCGTGGCGCGCCCGCCCCGCGTTTGACGAAATCATCCAGGCCGCCAGCGGGTTTGCGTCAGCCATGGGCAGCGATGATGAACCGAAATTCGTCCCCAGCCTGGTCGCCGACAAAATCACCGGCATGGCCGTCGTTTCGGCGGTCTGTGCCGCGCTTTACCAGCGCGAACGCAGCGGCGTGGGGCAACTGATCGAAGTGCCGATGCTCGAAACGCTCGCTGCCTTCAACGCGGTGGACATGATGGGCGGCATGAGCTTCGAACCCACAATCGGCCCGCCCGGCTACAAGCGCATGACGGAGCGCAAACCCGCCAAAACCAAGGACGGCTGGATGACCATGCTGCCCTACTCGGCGGCCAATTGGTGCGCATTTTTC
>JANXRN010000206.1 GCA_025352995.1 Acetobacteraceae bacterium | reverse complement strand
GTCGGCGCCAGCTTGGGCGTGCTGGTGACCTTCACATCAGTGGGCGCCGGCGCGCTGGGCGTCACCGCCCTGGTGCTGCTGTATCCGCGCGCCCGCATGGCGGTGATCGTCGGGTCCGACATCGCCCACGCCGTGCCGCTGACCCTGGTTGCCGGCCTCGGCCATCTCGCAATGGGATCGGTCAACTGGCCGCTGCTGGCAGCGCTGCTGTGCGGATCGGTACCCGGCATCATCCTCGGCAGCCAGATGGCCGTGCGGGTGCCGGAACACATCCTGCGACCGGTGATGGCCGCGGTGTTGATCGTGGTCGGCGCGCGCCTGGTTTTTTGAAGCATTCACCCTTTCGCAACCGGTGGCGGCGCAAGTAGCCGCCATCGGTTCCCAATGGTGAGATGGTTCATGCGCATTTTCCGATTTTCGTCCCTGCCGGTTGCCTGGCGGCTGCATCTTGCGACCGTTGCCGCGCTGATTGGGCTGATCGCGATGGGATCGGTCGCGTACCTCATTGAAGCAAAGCAGATCGAGGGCGCTCGGGTGGCAACCTTGCGGGCGGTGGCTGAAAGCGCGGTTTCAATCGCGGCCTCTTACGCCGATGACGCCCGCGCCGGTCGCCTGTCCGAGCAAGCGGCCCAGCAGGCGGCCCTTAATGCCTTGCGAGCGTTGCGTTACGAAGGCCAGGAATATGTTTGGGTGCAGGATTTGCGCCCGGTGGTGCTGATGCACCCGATCAAGCCGGCGCTCGATGGCACCAATGTCGGGGCGATGACCGATCCAAACGGCAAGCATTTATTTGTGGAATTCGCCGAAATGGTCAAGCGCCAGGGTTCTGGCGTGGTGGATTATTTGTGGCCGCGTCCCGGATCGGATGCGCCAGTACCGAAATCATCCTACGTGGTTGGGTTTGCGCCGTGGGGCTGGGTGATTGGCACGGGCGTCTATGTCGATGACCTGGCGACGGTGCGCCAGCGCTTCGCGATGACCTTGCTGGGCGTTGCCGTCGTCGTTGGCCTGGGGGTTTCGCTGGTCATCTGGGCGCTCGGTCGGGGTGTTGCGCAACCGATCCGCGCGTTGACACTGGCGACCAATCGCCTGGTGACCGGGGTATTGGATGGCGAAATACCCGGCACTGCCCGCGGCGATGAATTCGGAGCCCTGGGGCGGGCGCTTGCGGTGCTGCGCGAAGGCATTGCCGAACGCCTGCGGTTGGAACAGCGCGAAGCCGCGTCCCGCGCTGCAATCGATCGACGCCATGCGGCGATGTCCCGCCACACACAGGACTTTGGGGCTTCGATCCTTGGCGTGCTCGGCATGCTGGGGCAGGCCGCGGATGCGATGCGTGGTTCGGCCGGGTCTATGGCCGACGCCGCGACTGTCACCCTCGCCCGCGCGGGCACCACCACCGATGATGCCGGGGAAGCCTCCCGCAATCTGGCCTCCGTCGCCACAGCCGCCGAAGAAATGGCCGCCAATGCAGCCGAAATTGCCGCCCGCACCCATGAAGTGACGGCGGCGATCAACGTCGCCGTGACAGCTGCGGACCGGTCGGATGCGATGGTGCGCGAACTGGTGGCCGCCGCCGAGGAAATCGGCAACGTTGTCGAACTGATCAGCGACATTGCCGGCCAAACCAACCTGCTGGCGCTGAATGCCACCATCGAAGCTGCCCGTGCCGGAGACGCCGGCAAAGGCTTCGCGGTCGTCGCCAACGAAGTAAAAGGCCTCGCCGCCCAGACCCGCCGCGCCACCGAGGAAGTCACAAGGCGGATCGTCGCCGTCCGGGTCTCCACCCAGGAAGCCAGCGCGGCGATCGGCGGCGTGAATAGCGCCATCGGCCGGGTTCGCGACGCGACCGCCGAAATTGCCGGCGCGATCAGCCAGCAAAGCGACACCACACGCGACATTGCGCAATCGGTCCAGTTCGCCTCCACTGCGACCGCCCGTGCGTCTGACTCCATGGGCGCGCTATCGGAAGTCGCGGAACGATCGGGCGGCGCAGGTCGGGCGGTGTTAAATGCCGCCGAAGAGGTCCACGGTCAGGCTCGAACCTTGCGCGACGAGGTTGACCAGTTTCTTGCCGCTGTGCTCTCAGGCGGCGACGAACGCCGCAGTTTCGAACGGGTCCCGGCGGGCGCTCTGCGCGCCGAGGTCACCTATCCCGGTGGCACCGCAACAGCGGTTCCGGTCGTGGATGTCTCGCGCGGCGGTGTGGCGTTGGAGCTTTCAGCCAGGCTTCCCATCGGCACTGCCTTACGGGTGCGGTTTGTCACCGGCCGGCAAGAAATTGATGGAAGGGTGGTACGATCCGACAATGGGGTGCTCGCCCTGGTCTTTCGCCAGGACCCCGCATCGCTGGCAGCCGCTGACGCGGTGATTGCCGGATTGCAGCCGTTGGCGGCTTAGCGCGTCGTGACGGAAAATGGATACAAAAAGGGCAATTGGCCAGGTCCTCTCACTCCCCTTGACTTGGAGTCTTTCTCAGCAAAGAACTTGGGCAGTTACCAAGAAAGTCTAAATCACCCCCGCGCCACGGAAACCCGCCACCTCCGCCGCGCTAAACCCAGCATCCGACAGCACCGCATCCGTATCCGCCCCGGCCGCCGGCGGGCCGCGATCAACCCGCCCACCCCCATGGGCGAGGTGAAAGCCAGACCCCACCAGCCGCATCGGCCCGTGCTCGGTTTCAACCGTTTGCAGCACCTCGCGCGCCACCACCTGGCGATGCTCGATCACATCCTCAATCCGCCAGATGCTGGCAGCCGGGGCGCCTGCCGCGTTCAGCCGATCTTCCCAGATGCGCGGACTGTCGCTGGCCAAAGCCGCCTCGATAATTTCCCGCAACGCCACGGTATTTTCGATCCGGCTGAACCGGTCGGCAAAGCGCGGATCGTCCAGCGCGTCCGCCCGATCCAGCGCCAGCATCAGCGCGCGATGCTGCTTTTCGTTATTCACCGCGAGCAATATATGCCCCGCATCTGCGCCCGCGCCGGCCTTGAACAAGTTTGCGGTCGCGTTGCGGCTCACCGCTTGGTTACCGAACTGATACTGCTTGTGCCCGGCAATTGTGTAGTCAGCGACTTGCGGCGACAGGAAGCTCAACGTCGCGTCCAGCATCGCAATGTCCACGAACTGGCCGCGCCCGGTATGGGTGCGCTGGAATAACGCGCTGGAAATCGCGAACGCCCCGGTCATGCCGGACAGCATGTCGCACGCCGCGAACCCCGCCCGTACCGGCCCCATTTCCGGATGCCCGGTGATCGACATGATCCCCGACATTGCCTGGATGCGGCCATCGTACCCGGCTTCCGTCCGGTCCGGCCCAGTCTGCCCGAACCCCGAAATCGCCGCATAAATCAGCTTCGGATTGATCGCCGACAAGGCTTCGTAGCCGATCCCGAGCTTGTCCATCACGCCAGAGCGGAAATTTTCCATCACCACATCGGCATCCAGCACCAGCCGCTTGATGATGGCGACCGCTTCCGGCCGTTGCAGATCGAGCGTCAGGCTGCGCTTGTTGCCATTCACCGCCGCAAACGCCGGGGCCATGTTGCGATCGGCCCATTCCCGGCTCAGCGGGGTGCGGCGCATATCCTCGCCATCGCGCCGTTCGACCTTGATGACATCGGCCCCCAGCAGCGCCAGCTGAAAACTCGCATAAGGGCCGGCAAGAACCTGGGTGAAGTCGAGGATTTTGATCCCGGTGAACGGGCGGGCTTCGGTGGTCATTCCGCGGCCACCCGGTTGCCACGCGCCAGGTCCTTCTGGCGGTCAAACTCGGCACGCCGCCGCGCCAGTTCCTCGGCCGACATCGCCGCCACATTATTGTAGGTGTGCTTCCAGTCCGCATTATCCGCCCAGCGCAACGGTGATTGCACCGTCGTCCGCGCAAACGGCGCGCTTTCCAGCACCTGCATCGCCAGTTCCAGAGTCAGCGCCTGGCTTTGCGGATCATGCGGCCGGCCAGCGGAATTGCCGAGCGGGAAGTCGGAAAATAAAAAGCGCGGGGCGGCGGCATGTTCGACAATATCCTTCGCTGCCCCCATCACCATTGTCGCGATGCCGTTGGCTTCCAGGTGCCGCGCCACCAGGGTCGATGTCTGGTGGCAAACCGGGCAGTTCGGCACCAGCAACGCCACATCAATCCCGTCCGCCTGGCAGCGCGCCAGGATATCGGGGGCGTCGGTGTCAATCGTGACCCGATGGCTGCGATTGGTCGGCGCGCCGAACATGCGCGGCCCAACTTCGCCAATCCGCCCTGCCGCCGCCATCCGCCGCAAGGCCGGCAGCGGGTTCCAGGTCCCGCTATCGGTGGCCGTGGTGTTCACCCGGTCATAGCCGATATGGGAAATCCGCAAATCATGGTCCTGGGCCGTGTCGCGCTCATAAACCTGATAGAATTTCGCGCTGCCATTATACGCCGCCCCCGGCCCCTGATCGCCCTTGTCGGGCTGGAACGGCGCGGCGGTGCTGATGAAGGCAACCCGAGATTTCGCGAGCGGCTTGCGCAATTTCTGGAACGGCGCGTCGACATAATGCGCCCAGCGATACGGCGTGGTGTAGCCGATCGCGATGTAATAGTCCCGCGTTCGGCGCATATACTCGATGGCGATGTCGTCGTCAGACGCGAACATGGCGTTGCTCCAAAAAGCGTTTTGGGGAGGCTAGACTGGATTCCGACGATGGCAAAGGAGGCCCTTGCTTTTGGGCTGTTGCGAGCATCGACCCGATCTCGGCGACGTTATTGGGGCCGGTGATGGCCCTGAAGCCGCCGGATATTTTCTGTCGGAACCAGGCCGTTGGCGTGCGCCCTCGGCTAGCTAATACCAAGCGCCCGAATGGCTGACCGTTCCAGCCATTCGGGCGCTTGGTATTGGGCACCGGGTTGGCCGGCGGCGGTGCGCCAAGCATCCCGTCACCCACCTTGCCGGCCATAGCCGCGCGCAAGCGCTGCTCGCCACGAACGTCTTGAAGAACGATAGCATTCTTCCCAACATGCTATCAAAGCGAGAGCATCATCCATCCAAACGGCTTCGATTGGATGGATAAAGATGGTCGGGAAAACAAAATCTAGAGCGTGTCTGCCGATCCAGATAGAACGGATCACGTTCTAACAAATCCGATGGGTGCGCCAGCATGACCGCAGTCACGATCCGAAACCTGCCTGACGCGACGCACCGCGCCCTTAAGCTACGGGCGGCCCAGCACGGCCGTAGTGCCGAGGCCAAAATGCGCGACATCCTCGAAACGACCGTTTGCCCCGCCACCCGCGATTGACGGACACTGAGTACCCAACCCAACGGGCAGGCAGTACCAGTCGGAAGTTTTTTTGGTTCTTTTTGTTCACAAAAAGAACACTCTTCCCTTTTCCGCTTGGGCGGCTAGACTCTTAGCAACATCTAAGGGAGCGCCCAAAATGATCCACGTCCTCGCCATCATCACCACCAAGCCCGGCCTACGTGCGGAGGTTCTGGCGGCATTTCATGCCAACATGCCGGCCGTGCACGCCGAAAAAGGCTGCATCGAATACGCCCCGGCGATTGATGCCGAAGGCATGGGCGGCAACCAGACCCGCCTCGGCCCGGACAGTTTCGTCGTGATCGAAAAATGGGAAACCGCCGCTGACCTTGCTGCCCACGGCGCATCCGCACACATGGCGGCCTATGGCAAGGCCAACAAGGACCGGGTCATTGGCCGGGTGCTGCATTTCCTCACCAACGCCTGATCCGGACCGCGCATCATGGATTTCAGCCTGTCGCCCGAGCTTGAACGCAAGCGCCGCGTCGTTCGCCAATTCGTCCAGGACCGGTTGATCCCGCTTGAGTCCGATCGGGCGAGCTATGACGCGCATGAAAATATCCAGCACCATCTTTTGGGCGAATTGCGCCGCGAAACCCGCGCGCTGGGCATCTGGGCCATCCAGTCGCCGGTGGCGCGCGGTGGCGGCGGGCTGTCCATGGTCGAACAGGCGGTGCTGCTGGAAGAAATGAACCGCTCGATTTTCGGGCCGGTTTGTTTCAACTCGGCGGCGCCCGATGACGGCAATATGCGGGTGCTGAGCCAGGTTGGCACCGCGGCGCAGCAAGATCGCTGGCTGCAGCCGATCATTGATGGGAAGATCAACTCGGCTTTCATCATGACCGAGCCGATGGACGAAAACGGGGAGGGCTGCGGGTCCGACCCGTCGCTCACTTTGTCGGAAGCGACGCGGACCAATACCGGCTGGAAAATCAACGGCCATAAATGGTTCACCACCGGGGCGGAAACCGCGCAGCATTTCATTTTGATGGCGCGCACCTCCCCCGATACCCGCAAGGGCCTGACCGCGTTCCTGTTCGATCGTGACCAGCCGGGCTGGCGCATCATCCGCCGCATCCCGATCATGGGGCCGGAAGAACATGGCGGGCACTGCGAACTGGCGTTCGAGGGGCTCGAAATTCCCGATGAAAACCGGCTGATGGAAGTGGGCGATGGGCTGAAGCTGACCCAAATTCGCTTGGGCCCGGCGCGCCTCACCCATTGCATGCGCTGGCTCGGTCTGGCGCGCCGCTGCCTCGAAATCGCCCAGGATTATGTCAGCAAGCGCAAATCCTTCGGCGGTCGGCTGATCGACCATGAAAGCGTGCAAACCCTGATCGGTCAGGCCGGGATGGAAATCCAGATGGGAAGGCTGCTGACCATGCATGCCGCCTGGACGCTCGATCAGGGCGATTATGCCCGCAAGGAAGTCTCCATGGCCAAGGTCGTGGTTGCCGACGCGCTGCACAAGGCCGCCGACACCGCGCTGCAACTGCTCGGCGCGCGCGGCTATTCCAAGGATACGATTGTCGAATGGGTTTATCGCTACGCCCGTCAGGCCCGCCTGGTCGATGGCGCCAGCGAAGTGCATCGCATGGTGCTGGCCAACACGATGATCCGCGACGGCCAGGATTTCTTCAGCTGGCCCGTGGGTGACTAAAAAGCCGACGCTGAGAATGGTTTCAAACCTCTTCCAAAAATTGAGATTTATTTTCGACGGCTTGCTCGACAATTCATCACATTTCGGCTAGGTTCGTCCCATCGCGTGATATTCCATGCGCGGTGGGAGACGATCGATGCGCAGCGGATTGTGGGTTGTCGGACTGATCGGGGCGCTATCGCTCGGCGTGGCGCCAGCGCGGGCGGATATCGTTTATCAGAATCTGGCCGATCTGGGCATTAACGAAAGCGGCAATTGCCTGTTCAACTCGGCGTGCGCCAGCACATTAAATTTTCCGCAGCGTTACGCCGCGCAAGAATTCAGCCTCCTCAGCGCGGCGACGATTTCGGCGATCGGTTTCACCACGGTCCTGCAAGGGTCAGGCTACGGCACATCGGCGAACTGGATGGTGCTGGCGGCCAATGGCGCAGACGGGCTGCCGGGAACCATCATCGCATCCGGCACGGGTGCCGCGCTGTCGATTGCATCCGGTTCGCCAGGTTCGCGTCCTGGAACAACGCTTGACTACAGCTTCGCCGTCACCGAGTTCAGCCTGATGGCCGCGACTGCCTACTACGTCGCGGTCGAGGAAGTCAGCGCCGAGCTAAATGATTATTTGCTGCAAGGGCTGGCGACCAGCGGGGCCGCCGAAAGTCTGGATGGCGGGACAAGCTGGTCTGGCAACTATGCCGGCCAGACCAGCATTGCCGTCACGCTTTATAGCAACGCGATCAATGTGTCCGAGCCTGGCTCACTGGCGTTGATGGCCACAGGCATGCTGGGCCTGACCCTGCGCCGGCGCCGCAACCGCTGATCGCGGCAAACCCGGCGGGGTTCCAGGACTAACCTTTCGGCTTTTCTTCATGCGCCGGCGCGGCGTGCTGTTGCGGCGGCGGTGCCTGGTGCTGCTGTTGCGGTGCGGCGTGCTGCTGAGGCTGCGGCGCCGGGGTGGCGTGCTGCGGTTGCAATGGGGCCGCGAGATGTTGGGGCGCTGCGGCCGGCGGGGCAGGTGCGGCATGTTGTTGTTGCGGTGCTTGAACCGGTGCGTGGACCGGTTGTTGTTGCGCGACCGGCGGCGCGACATGCTGGGCCTGCGGCGCTGGCGCCGGATTGGCCGCCCCACGCCCGGCAACTACGCCCTGGCCACCGAACTCACCCGGTCGGCTCGTCGCCGCGATCGGCGGCACACCATTATTGGTGCTATGCTGCAAGGCGGGATTGGTTTGCGCGGCCTGGAAATGCTGCGTCTGCGCCGGGGTTGGCTGGGTATGTTGCTCACGGCCAACCGCGACCTGCGCCGGGGTCGGCTGCATCCGCACCCCGTTGGTGCCGCCGTTGAAGCTGACGTGATTGAACTGCGTGTGGTTCTCGACCGGGCTGTTATAGACATTGGTGATGTGGACGCTGCCGAAATTATTTACCGACCGATTATAGGAAAACCGGCCATTGTCCCAGCGTCCGCCGCCATAGCCATTGCCGCCATAGCCGTAGCCGTAATTGATGCCGCCATAGTAACCGACCTGGGCACCCCAGTAAGGCGTGTTCCAGCGATAGAACCCGCCGCTCCAACCCCAGTAACCCGGCGTCCACAGCAGCCCGACCTGCGGCGGTTCAACCCAGGTGCCCGGCACCCAGTAATAACCGTCGCCGCCATACTGCCAGAAGCCCGGCGTCCAGATATAGCCATAGGCCGGCATCGGTGGCTGCGCATAGTCAGGCAGCGGCGGTGGCGCGATCGTGATCGATACCCCAATCGCCCCTTGCGCCCGCGCTTGCGGGGCAATGGCGGTCAGGGCTGTGCACCCGAGCAGGATCGGCAGAATGAAATGTGATGCACGCATCGGATCGTCCTCCGCCGGCACTGCGCCAGGCTGAGGCATATCTAGGCAGCGACGATGGCGGGTAGCAGCGTCGGAAACTACTCAATCACGCAGGATGGCGGGTCACCGCGTAAGTACAGCGAAAGGCGGCGGTGGCGATCCGGTACGTATCCTTCGGATTTTTCGGGTCCTGCACGATCGCGTCCCCGGGCTTGGCCACCATGGCTTCGCCCCAAGGTGCAGTGAAATTCCACGGTCCTTCGGTGGTGGCGAGAGTGAAATACCGCATCTCGACCCCTTTCGGGGCATATTCGCGCCAGCCACCGGCATCGGCCGCACCGGTCGGGGCACCGTAACGATCGCCGACGCGGTTGGCTTTCACCAAATATTCTTCATTGCCGGATTCCGGACAGCGGTTGCGCACCACCAGGTCGCCGGCCTCGGCGGGTTTGCTGCGGGTTTCGACGCCCTCGCCTTTGATCAGGGTGACAATGATTTCGCCGGCCAGTGCCGGCCGGCCATCAACCGCGCGGGTTTTTGCGGCCAGCCCGACGCGGTGCTCGGCGGCGGCGGCGGCGAACAGCGACAGGATATCGACCTCCTGGGCGGCGACCGCAACGGTCGATGCCAGCAGCAGAAAGGGCAACAGAAGGTGATGGATCATGGATGAGATTATCTTCACCGATTGCGCCAGTCGGTCAAGCCTTCCCGATCGCACACGATGCCGAACGACGGCAGGGCGCGCAGGCGGGTTATATAAGGTGCCAGATGCGGCCAACCGGTTGCCGGCCGCGGCATAAAACCAGTCACGCATCGCCGGGGCGAGGTTATTGGCCAGATAAACCGTCGATTCCAACCATGCCGCCCGACCCGGCGCGCCGGCAGCCGGCGCCAGGCCCGCCGACGGGTGCCGCTCGGCCAACAGCATAAGAAGGGCGGCCGATTCATGCCTCGGCACCCCATCAACCACCAATGTTGGCACCCGGCCGGACCGGTTGAGGCGCAGATAGTCAGCCGAATGCTGGGCATCGGCGGCGAAATCGACCGGATGGGTGGTGAATTCCACCCCGAGTTCGACCAGCATCCAGTGCACCGCGAAACTTTCGGTGCCTGGCGCGTAGTAGAGCTGATAACCCACTACCCTTACGGCCGTTCTGGCCCGTTGAATTGCGGTCGCTGGCGCGACTGCGGTGGGTTCTGCTGTTCCGGCCGCTGCTGCGGCCGTTGGCTGCTGGGCGCTGGGGCCTGACGGACCGGCGCCGCCTGCTGGGCAGGTTGCTGCCGTTGCTGGTTTTGCGGCGCCTGCTGTGCCGGCCGCTGCTGCTGCTGGGACGGCGCATAGTTCGGTTGCTGGCCAAAATTCTGCCGTTGCGGCGCGACCGGCTGCGGGGTTTGCACCGGGGCTTGCCGATTGACCTGCCCACCCTGATTACCGCGCTGCTGGACGCCGGCATTGCCTTGCGCTGCTCCGAAATGCTGGGTCTGCGCCGCTGTCGGCGGGCGACGCTGATCCGGTCCCGGACCGTTCTGCCCCGGACCAGGCTGGGCGCGCACCCCGTTGGTGCCGCCGTTGAAGCTGGTGCGCCCGCCATTGCCCCGATACTGCGGCGGGGTGTTGTAGTAGTTGGTCACCCGACGGCCGCCGAAATTATTAACCGATTGGTTATAGTGGAATCGCCCGCCATCCCACCGCCCGCCCTCGTAGCCAAGGCCGAAATAGCCGTAGCCGTAATTAATCCCGCCATAATAGCCGACCGTCGGGCCCCAGTATGGCGCATTCCAGCGATAGTAACCGCCGCTGAACCCCCAATAGCCGGGAGTCCACAGCAGCCCGACACTCGGTGGTTCAACCCACACGCCCGGCACCCAGTAGTAGCCGACCCGACCATGCTGCCAGAAGCCCGGCGTCCAGATATAACCTTCGGCCGGGATCGGTGGCTGCTCATATTCCTGCAGCGGCGGGGGCGCCTCGGTGATCTCGTCGCTATTTGAATATTGTGCCGGGGTGGAGCCGGCGGCGTATTGCCCGGGCGCGAGTTGCCCCGGCCCTGGTGCGACCACGCACCCGGCAAGCGCGGTGCAGCCCATCAGCAGCGGCAGGAGATAGGTTGAGGCACGCATCGTATGGTCCTCCAAACGGCCTTTCCGTGGCCTCATGTTACACTAGGCGCCAGCCAGTGGCGGCGGCAGCCCCGGAAACTACTCGGCCCGATGATGCGCCCAGCAATCCGGTTTTTTTATGTCCGGGGTTTGTTTAGCTTGCGACTTTGGGATGGGCGCGAAAAAACTGCCAGATCGTCTCGGTGGTATCCAATGCGGGAATGTTGGGGCCGGATATGCCCTCGGGTAGCGCGTCGCGCTTGCCCTGCGACCAGTGATGGCCAAGACCTTCGATCAGCAGATACCGCACTTCGCTGCCCGCCGCGCAGCCGTCCCAGCGCAGGCTGCGCACCGCGGGCGCAAGCCGGTCGGCGATCGGCGCGCCCGGGCAAGCGAGCAGCCTGGCCCACGCGGTTGCAACATCGTCGATCGGGGTTTCCAGCGGTCCATCCCCCCAAGGCGTGCGCGGATGGCCGCCGTTGAACGGATGCAGCGGATCGGCATCGCCATAAATCAGCAGCACCGGCAGGGGACTTGCGGGCGGCTCGGCAATCCAGTTGCGGCCGGCAACCGGGGCGATCGCCGCCAGGCGGTCGGATAGCCGCATGCCGAGCAGGTGGGTCATCGATGCACCGCTGGAAAACCCGGTCACGTAAATCCGCGCCGGATCAACCGGATACGCGCTGCGCACCGCCTCGATCACCGCGGCAATGAAGCCAACATCGTCAATCCGCTGATGCGCCGGCGCGCCCCGACCGGACAAATCGTTCCAGTATGCCGGATTGGTGCGGAACTGCGCCGGCTCCTCTAATCGCGGCGGCAGTGC
>JANXRN010000160.1 GCA_025352995.1 Acetobacteraceae bacterium | reverse complement strand
CGATATTTCGCTGATGCTGCCGACCGATCGTTTGCCGTGGGCCGGCCATATGGGCCTGGCCGCGGCGCCGGCGATCCTGGAGCGCATCAAGGGCGCCGGCATGACGATCGTCTTCGTCAATACCCGCGCCCAGTCGGAATTGCTGTTTCAGGAACTCTGGAAGCTCAACCTCGATAATTTGCCGATCGGCATTCATCACGGCAGCCTGGAACAGGCGCAGCGCCTGAAGATCGAGGCGGCAATGGCGGCAGGTGCCTTGCGTGCGGTGGTGGCAACGTCGTCACTTGATCTCGGGATTGACTGGGGCGGGGTAGATCAGGTCCTGCAAGTCGGCGCGCCCAAGGGGATATCGCGGCTGCTGCAACGGGTCGGGCGCGCCAATCACCGCATGGATGAGGCATCGGTTGCTGTTTTGGTCCCCGCCAACCGGTTTGAAGTGTTGGAGTGTCGCGCTGCCATGTTGGGGGTTGCCGCCGGGGAACTGGACGGCGACCCGCCGCGACCGGGTGGGCTTGATGTGTTGGCGCAACATATTCTTGGCATGGCCTGTGCCGGGCCATTTCTGCCCGAAGCCCTCTACACCGAAATCCGCCGCGCCGCGCCCTACGCCGCCTTGCCGCGAACCGACTTTGATGACGTGTTGGGCTTTGTCGAAAATGGCGGCTACGCGCTCACCGCCTATGCCGAATACCGCAAGCTGTTCCGCGATTCCGAAGGCCGCATGCATGTCGCCAATGATCGGGTGGCGCGCCAATATCGGATGAACATCGGCACTATCGTCGAAGAACCAATGCTGAAAATCCGCCTCGGCTGGCAAACTCTGGGGGAAGTCGAGGAATATTTCGCCAACGGCCTGGTCCCCGATGACAGTTTTATATTTGCCGGCCGCAAGCTGCGCTTTTTACGCATGAAGGATACCGTGATAGAAGTCGCCGATGGCGGCCTTGGTGACCCCAAAGTCCCGGCCTATGCCGGCGGCCGCCTGCCGCTATCTACCAACCTCGCGGACCGGGTGCGTGCTATGCTCGCCGCGCCGGCAAGCTGGGCGGAGTTCCCGGCCCAGGTGCGCGAATGGTTGGCGCTGCAGAAATCAGTGTCCGGTCTGCCAGGCCGTGACGATCTGCTGATCGAAACCTTTCCGCGCGGCGATCGCTGGTTCATGGTCGCCTACTGTTTCGAAGGTCGCAACGCCCACCAGACACTCGGCATGCTGCTCACCCGCCGGATGGAGCGTGCCGGCCTGCAACCGCTCGGGTTTGTTGCCACCGATTACGTGCTGGCCACCTGGTCGGTGCATCCGCCCGAGAACGTCGCGCAGTTCTTCACCCAGGACATGCTGGGCGACGATTTGGAAGCCTGGATGGCGGAAAGTTCGATGCTGCGGCGCACCTTCCGCAACGTCGCGGTCATCGCCGGCCTGATCGCACGGCATAATCCGGCGGCCGAGAAAACCCGCCGCCAGGTCACGGTCAATTCCGATCTGATCTACAAAATGCTGCGCCGCCATCAGCCTGACCATATCCTGCTGCGCGCCACCTGGGCGGATGCCGCCGGCGGGCTGACGGACCTCGGCCGCATCGCCAGCATGCTGACCCGCGTCAAGGGCCGCATCCGCCACATGGTGCTGTCCCGGGTGTCGCCGCTCGCGGTGCCGGTGTTGCTCGAAATCGGGCGGGAAAGCGTGCGGAGTGGCGATAGTGACGAGGCGTTGCTGGCGGCGGCGGAGACCGCGCTCGTCGACGAAGCGATGGGGGCACGGCAAGGGGCATTATTTTAAGGAAGGTCTTCTTTTTGTGAACAAAAAGAACGCGCTTTCTTGCCTCGTTTTCCTATTTTTGCTATGCTTTCGCAATGCGCACATTTCTCCTGCTGATCATTCTCGTCCTCGCCGGGGCCTGGTTCTATCCGCCTTATGCGGAAGACACCGCCAATGTCTGCTCGGCCTTCGAAAAGAAGCTGTCCGTCCTGGTGCAGGCCGAAGCCAAGAAGGCCGTGCCGGCCCAACGCAGCAACGACCAGCGGGTCAACGCACTGCTCGACATGATGAAATCCGTCGTCGCCGGCGCCAACGGGATGATTGCCGAGGCCTATATCAAGGACAAATTCCCGCAATTACCGCCGGCGCTAGGGTGCGTGGCCGCCTATTGGAAAATCACCTTCGATCCGGATTTGACCCAGTATATGAAGGGCAAAATTGGCGCGAAGCCGTAGCGGCCTCGCGCCATCCTGCGCTACTGATTGCGCAACAAGAACGCCTTGTTCACACAATTCTCCAACCTGTTATCCCGCAAATAGCGCGCCGCGGTCCGGGCGGAGAAGCTTCGGATGTCGCGCATGCTTTCCGGCGTATAAAATGCCGAATGCGGCGTCACGATCAGCCTGTGCTTGATCCAGGCTTCGTTGCCGTGCCAGGCGGCGAGCAGTTTCACATCGAGGTTCAGTGGCTCATCCGGCAGCACGTCCAGCCCTGCCGCGAGCACCACATCCGATTTCATCGCGTCATAGAGCGCATCAAGATCAATGACCGGCCCGCGCGCGGTATTGACCAGGATCATCCCCTTCTTGGCGGCCGCAAACGCGTCCTTGCCAATCAGCTTGCGGGTTTCGCTGTTCAACGGCATGTGGATCGACACGATATCGCACTGGCCCATCAGCTCAGCCAGGCTGTCGGCGCGGCGGATGCCGAGCGCGAGTTCGTAGCCGTTGGGCACATACGGATCGAAGAACACCACGTCCATGTCGAACACTTTGGCGCGGCGGGCGGCAGCGGTGCCGATGCGGCCAATGCCGACCACGCCGAAAGTGAGCGTTGATAGGCGACGGCCGAACGGGTTGTGGGCCGGGCGCCAGTTGGCTTTCGGGTCTTCGCGCAGCGATTGATCGTGATAGGCGATGGATTTGGTCAAGGTCATCATCAGCGCAATCGCGTGATCGGCCACTTCGCGGGTGCCGTAGTCGGGCGTGTTGCACACAGCGATGCCCATGCGGCCGAGACGTTCGATATCAACCTCATCATACCCGACGGCGGACTTCACCAGGATTTTGCAGTTGCGCAGCTTGTCGATGGCTGATGCCGGCGGGTTCGGCCCGACGATGGCATCCGCGCTCGCCCATTCGGCATCGGTTACGTCATCGGCGTTGAGGTGAAAAATCGCCTCGAACCCTTCGCCAATCGCATCACGGGCGACTTGGTGGAAAGCTTCAGGCAAATTGGGCCACAGGATTTTTTGCGTCATTGGTTTCCTCGAATTTCTATTGGCATAGGTTGCCAACGCCCAACCCTCTCCGCAAGCCACGCGCCCGTGGTAACCAATGTGCGAAAAAGTTTTTTGCTTCTTTTTTGAGCAGCTGCCCAGGTTCTTTGAGAAGAAAGACTCCAAGTCGAGAAAAGTCAGAAAGGCAAGCAGTTCTTTTTGTGAACAAAAAGAACCAAAAAAACTTCATCCATTTCTTGCCGTTGGCTCGGGACGCTGGCACGTGCGGCGCCGGTCGCCGCGAAAGGCCAGGACCGGCGCCGTTGTTCCCGCTTGCTTATGCGCGCGCTGTCATCATGGCCGGCCCTGAACGCAGCATCGGCGCGCCCGCTTCGGCCATGGCCGCAACGGTTCTGGCATGGATGCGTGCTGGCGACGCGGAAGCCGAGAGTGGTGTTTCGGTTTCCGGTGGTGTCCCTGTTGCGGTTGCCGGCGCGGGCGTTCCACGGATTGTGGTTCCATGTAGCGCCGCGCGTGACGCGCAGGGTGGGGGCCGGCCAGGCTTCAACG
>JANXRN010000088.1 GCA_025352995.1 Acetobacteraceae bacterium | reverse complement strand
GTTGCAACCAATACCTCAGCCCCCTGCTTCATTGCGACTTACCCTTAAAGGGTTTGGCGTCCAGGGACCTTCCCTGGCGGGGTCTGGGGCAGCGCCCCAGCGCTTTCTATCTTCCCTACCCCCACAAATCCTCACCGTTATGTTCCCCAAGGCGCGGCGAGTCGCGGTACGGGTGGGGGCGTTCGCGGTTGAATGTCAGCGGCAGCCCGACGACGTCGAGGTTGCTGCCCGGGAGTTTCCGCATCAGGTCCATGGCGGCGAGTTGGGGGGTGGCGACGAGGTCGGCGATGTCGTTGACGGGCGCGCAGGGGACACCGGCGCGGGTCAGGGTTGTCATCCAGGCATCGCGGGATTGCGTGCGGATGATGGGTTCCATGAGGGCGAGGAGGGCGGTTTTATTGACGGCGCGTTTGCGGCCGTCGGAGAATCGGGGGTCGGTGGCCCATTCGGGGTGCGCCATGGCGGTAGCGCATTTGACGAACAGGCGGTCGTTACCGGCGGCGATGCAGATGGGTTTGTCGGTGGTTTCGAAGGTTTGGTAGGGGACCAGCAGGTTTGATCCGGTGCCGTGGCGTTCGGGGATGTTGCCGGTGTGCTTGTAGCCGTTGACGGCGCCTTCGACCCAGGCGACGGAGGCTTCGAATAATGATGTGTCGATGACGCAGCCTTGGCCGGTGCGTTGGCGTTGTTGGAGGGCTGCGAGGGCGCCGATGACGCACCACATGCCGGTGGCTTTATCGTTGATGGCCGGCGCGCAGAAGGTTGGCGGGTCTTCGGGGCGTCCGGTCATGGTCATGACGGCGCCATAGGCTTGCAGCAGCGGGTCGAAGCCGGGGGCGAGGCGGAGCGGCCCCGTGTAGCCGAAGGCCCAGATCGAGCAGTAGATCAGGCGTGGGTTGATCGCGAGCATCGCGTCCGGCCCGATGCCCACATCATCGACGATGCCGGGGCGGAGGTTCTGGATCAGGATATCGGCTTTGCGCACCAGCCCTTTGAGCCGTTCGATGTCATCGGCGGATTTGATGTCGACGGTGACCGATCGTTTGTTGCGGTTTTGCGCATGGAAGAACAGCGCGTCGCCGTCGATGAACGGGGGGCCCCAGAGGCGGGCATCGTCACCGCCATCGGGTTTTTCGATTTTGATGACGTCGGCGCCCATATCGCCAAGAATGGCGCCGGCGAGTGGGCCGGCGAGGGCCTGGCCGATTTCGAGAACGCGGATGCCGTCGAGCGGACCGGGCATGGCGATCAACCCCTGCGCACGGAGCCGGCCGTCATCCCGCCATCGATGACGAGTTCGCTGCCGGTGATGTAGCGGGACGCTTCCGAGGCGAGGAACAGCACGCCGTTGGCGATTTCGAGCGGCTCGGCGGGTTTGCCGATCGGGGCGGCGAGGCCGAGTTGTTGCGGGTCAATCGGCGCGTTGAGGCCACCACCGGCCGGGGTGGTCACTTTCTTCCAGATATCGGTGACGATGATGCCGGGATGGACGGAGTTGACGCGGATATTGTCGCCGGCGCCGGCGCATTCCATCGCCATAGATTTGGCGAACAGGCGGACCGCACCTTTGGACGCCGAGTAGCCGGCGAGTTGCGCCGAGCCGCGCAGGCCGGCGACCGAGGACATCATAATCAGCGAGCCGCCGCCGGCGCGGCGCATCGCCGGGATGCAGTATTTGGCGGTGAGGAACACGCCATCGATATTGACCGCGTTCTGGCGGCGGAAATCGGCGAGCGTCATGGTGAGTGCGGAGCCGAAGACGGCGATGCCGGCATTGGCGACGGCGGTATCGAGTTTGCCGTGCTTGGCGACGATGGCGTCCACGATGGCTTGCCAGGCGGCTTCGTCAGTGACGTCCTGGTGCATGTAGCTGCAAACCCCACCGGATGCGGTGATGGCGGCGGCGGTTGCCTGGCCCGCTTCATCGACGACATCGGTGATGACGACGGCGGCCCCTTCGGCGGCGAGCGCCCGTGCGCAGGCCGCGCCGATGCCGGCGGCCCCCCCAGTGATGAGTGCGACTTTGCCTGAAACCTGACCCATGATGCGCCTCCAACCTATGATTGTTAGGGCGCATCTTTGACCATGTGGTGGGTGGTGGCTAGCCCTTCCCCGCTGGGATCAGTATCCCCAGGACACTCCGCCATCGACGGTGACATGGGTGCCGACGACATAATCGCCGGCGCGGCTGGCGAGGTAGACGGCAGCGCCGGCGATGTCGTCCGGGCGTCCGACCCGGCCGGCGGGAACATGGGCGGCGAAGGCTTCCGGTGTGTCGCGGGCGATGCGGTTCATGTCGGTGGGGAACGGGCCGGGGGCGATGGCGGACACCACGATATGGTCGGTGATCAGATGCATCGCCATTTTCTTGACCAGATGCAGCACCCCCGCCTTGCTGGCATGGTAGGAAAAATTATCGATCCGGTTGACGAAGAACCCGTCGACCGAGGCAACGACCACGACTTTGGACGAGCGGTCGGCGGTGGCGTTGGCTTTCAGCGCGCCATGCAGCGCCTGGGTGAGGAAGAACGGAGTTTTGAGATTGAGGTCCATGACCTTGTCCCAACCATGTTCCGGGTACTCCGTGAACGGCGCGGCCCACGCAGCCCCGGCATTATGGACGAGGATGTCCAGATGGCCTTCCTGCGCGAGATAGTCGGCGGCGATGCGGCGGGACCCCGCGGCCCCGGACACGTCACCCGACAGCGCAATGCAGGTCCCGAAGGCCGAGAGTTCGGCAGCGGCGGCAGCTGCCGCCTCTGCCTTGCGACCGGTGATGTAAACCTTGGCCCCTTGTTCCAGGAAGCCCTGGGCAATCATCCGGCCGATGCCGCGCGACCCGCCGGTGACCAAAGCGGTCCGCCCGGCGAGGGAAAACAGATCCGTCATCATCGCGCTATGCCCGGTAGAACGGCGCGTCACCCGCAACCGTCACCCGCAGCCCGTGCCGGCGATGCGGGTGGTAGTCGAAAATGGCGCGATGCTGGGCGCAGCGATTATCCCAGAACGCCACCGAATTGGCTTGCCAGTGGAACCGGCACATGTATTCCGGGGTTTCGATGTGGTTGTAGAGCATGCTCAGCAGCGCATCGCTTTCATGGCGCTTCAGCTGTGGGATGTAAGTTGTGAAACCGCGATTGACGAACAATGCCTTGCGGCCGGTGACCGGGTGGGTGCGCACAATCGGGTGCTCGGCGCGCGGCAGGGTCATGTTGGCGCGATCATTGGCTTTCAGCCGATAACCATGCGCCTTGGCGCTGTCGTGAAAGGCGGTCATTTGCTCGAGATCGCGCTGCAAGATCGGGGAGAGTTTTTCGAACGCCACATACATGTTGGCGAACATGGTGTCGCCACCGCCATCGGGCGGCACGACATCGAGGTGCAAGATCGACCCCATCGGCGGCACTGGGTCGGAGGTGACGTCGGAATGCCATTCCTCGCCGGCGACGTGGCGCGATTTTTCGTCGGCCTTGATCACCAGGATTTCCGGATGCTCGGCGATTTCCTGCGGGGCGTTGGGGTGGATGTGGAGTTCGCCGAAACGGCGGCCGAAGGCTTTGTGCTGGTCGATGGTCATGGTCTGGTCGCGGAAGAACACAACCAGGTTTTCCATCAGCGCGTCGTGCACGGCGTCGTATTGCGCGTCGGTGAGGTCCTGCGACAGGTCGATACCGAAGATTTCCGCCCCGATGATCGGGTTGATCTTGCGTACCGTGATGGTGTTGGAGGTCATGATGTTTCCCCGTTTGGTTAGAGTGTGATGACGATTTTTCCGACGTGGCTGTCTTGCTCGGCGAAGTCGTGCGCGGCTTCGATGTCGGCAATCTGGTAGCTGCGCTCAATTGGGATGGTGATGGCGCCGGACGCGAGGTGCGGCAGCAGGTCGCGGGCGCAGTCGGCGATGCCATCCAGGGTCTGGCCGCGGGAGCGGGCGCGGAATGAAACCCCGATGATGCGCAGGCCAAAGAACGACAGCCGGTCCATGTCGAGTTCGCCCATCCGCCCGCCCATGCGGCCGATATTGACCAGCCGCCCGCCCATTGCCATGACGGAAACGGTTTCCGCCAAAGCCGGGCCGCCGACGATGTCGATCGCAAGGTCGATGCCCTTGCCGCCGGTGGCGTCGCGCACCGTTGCGGCGAGCCCCTGCGCGCCGACCGCATGGGTGACGCCGAGGGCTGCGATGCGGGCGAGTTTTTCGGCACTGCGCGACGTGGCCACCACCGTGCCGGCGCCGAGCACGCGGGCGATCTGGATGGCGGCGACCCCGATCCCGGAAGCGGCGGCGTTGACCAGCACATTGTCCCCGGCGCGCAGACCACCGGCGGTGACCAGCGCATCATGCGCGGTGATGAAGACGTTCGGAAACGACGCCGCTTCCTCCCAGGACAGGTTGGCGGGGACCGGCATCAGCGCGCGGTCTTCGACCACGACGTAATCGGCCTGGGTTGCCGCGCCATGGCCCATCACTCGGTCGCCAACCGCGTAGCCGGCAGCGCCTTCGCCCAGCGCCGCGACTTCGCCGGCGAATTCCACCCCACCGATATAGGGCGCACCCTTGCGGGCGGCGCGGCGATAGAGCACTTCCCCGCGGTTGAGGCCGGCGGCGCGAACCCGGACCAGCACCTGGCCGGCACCGGCGACCGGCTTGGCGGTTTCGCGCAGTTCCAGTCGGCCACCATCGGGTTGCGGAATGACAAAGGCGGCTTGCATCGAGGGCATTTCGGCTCCGATCAGGCTTTGATGGTGGCGCGCAGCATCTTGCGCGGGTCCGGGCCGTAATCGGCGACGGCGTAGTGCTGGGTTGCCAGATTGTCCCACATGGCAACCGTGCCCGGCCGCCATTTCAGCCGCACCTGATATTCCGGGATGCCGGGCTGGGACATCAGATAGGTCATCAGCGCATTGGATTCGAAGGCGAAATCCTGGCCGTAACGGACTTCGTCGAAGCTATAGAAGTTGGTGAAATGGGTGGTGAAGGCCTGGTTGACAAACAGCAGCTTTTCGCCGGTTTCCGGATGTGCCTGCACCACCGGATGATCGACCGAGGGCAGCCGTGCGGCAATCGCGTGCCGCTTTTCGGTGGGCAGCTGGGCGGCGAACAAATGTTCGAAGCTGTGCCGCGCGTAAAGTCCGTCGATCCGGACTTTGATTTTTTCCGGCAGCATTTCGTACGCCAACGCCATATTGGCCCACATCGTGTCGCCGCCAGTGTCCGGGCAGACCTCGCAGCGCAGCACCGCGCCGCGCGACGGGGTGGCGACGTAGGCAAGATCATTATGCCAGATATTTTCCCGGCTGGCGCGCTCGATCGGGTTGGGCTTGGCAGGATCGAGGTTGCGATAAAGCGGCAGGATCATCGGCGCATCGGGGTGCATCGCCAGCGTCGGATGCGGTTCCAATTCCCCAAAGCAGGCGGCGAAGGCTTGTTGCTGTTGCGGGGTGATGTGCTGGTCGCGGAAGAACAGCACTTTGCGCTGGAGCCATAGCGCGCGCAGTTCGGCGGCCAGATCGGCATCGAAGGCAACATCGGCCAGATCGATATTGCTGATTTCGGCGCCGATCGCTGGTGTGCTCAGTTCCACTTTCAGCGACGCCTGGCGGACCGACGGGCGAATGATCGCCGGTGCCACCCGCATCACATGCGGCCTGCCGATTTGCGACATGATGTTCTCCCCAAGCGTCGCGCTCGTGATCGGCGCGGTAGGGCAAGCCTATGCACCGGGTGGGGCTGCAACAATGATTGCGGCGGATTTTCGCGCCGAATTCTTTGACAATTCCACTCAGTGGAATTAGCTGCGGCGATGACCCTCCGCCCCGCTTCCCCTCGCGATGCCCCGGCCCAGGTGCTGCTGCGCGGACTGGCGGTGTTGGAGGCGTTGAACCAACGGCCGATCAGCAGCCTCGGTCAGATCGCCGCGGCAACCGGCCTGGCCAAGCCGACCTTGGTGCGGGTGCTCACCATTCTGGCGCTGAAGGAGTACGCCGAACGGCTGCCGAACCGGCGCGGCTACCGGCTGGGCGGGCGGGTGCGGGCGCTGTCCGCCGGGTATCGCACCAGCGCGTCAGTCGTCGCGCTCGCCCAGCCGCTGATGGCGCGCTTCACCGCGAGCCATCAATGGCCGCTGGCGATTGCGACGCTCGATGGCAACGCGATGCGGCTGGAGGCCTCGACCCAGCAGGACACTGCCTTTGCCGCTGCTGCCGATCGCGGCCGGCTGGCGCGCCGGATGCCGCTGCTGACCTCGGCCCTTGGCATGGCCTATCTGGCATTTTGCCCGGAGGGCGAGCGCGGGACGCTGCTCGACATGGTTTGCCCGGCGGACGAACGCGACGGCCTGGTGCATCAGCTTTCAGCGATCGTGGCGCAAGGCTACGCGATCAGCCCGCCTTTGCCGGGGGAGCAGGCAATCGGGTTCGCGGTGCCGATCTTGTCGGCCGGTGCGGTGCTGGGCTGCATCACCTTGCGGTATTTCGGCCGCGCGCTGTCGGAAGATCAGGTGGCGGCGCGCTATTTACGGCCATTGCAGACGATGGCATCGGTGATTGCGGCCAATCAGCGGCTCGGGCGGGATTGACCGTGTGATGGGCGGTGGCTGGCCCACTTGGGTAATTCGTACCTAACGCCAGGCCGTCACTGGGTTCCGCCGACCGCATTCATCCCCATCGCCCGACGAAACGCCGGAATCCCCACCCCAGCGGCATCAAACCCGCCATCATTGGCCAGCGCCTGCCCGTTCACGAAGCTCGCCGCGTCGCTGCACAGGAACCCGACCACATTGGCCATTTCCTCGACCGTGCCATACCGCCCCATCGGCACCGTATCGTAATAATCCGAGCGGATCGCCACGCTGTGCACCAGCTTGGCCATTTCGGTTTCCACCGGGCCAGGGCACACCGCGTTCACCCGCACCCCGTAATTGCCGAATTCGACCGCATATTGCTTGGTCAACGCGATGATCGCCGCCTTGCTGGTCCCGTAGGCCACCCGTAACGTGCTGGCGCGCAACCCGGAGATCGAGGCGATATTGACGATCGCCCCCGATTTCTGCGCCACCATAATCGCCCCGAACGCCTGGCTGCACAGGAACGCCCCGTCGAGGTTGGTGCCCAACACATGCCGCCATTCGGCGAAGCTGGTTTCCAGCGCCGGCTTGAACACGGCCACACCGGCATTGTTCACCAGCGCATCCACCCTGCCCCATTTCGCCATTACCGCCGCGGCAGCAGCGTCCACGGAAGCGGGATCGGAGACGTCGCACCCAACCGCCAGCACATCCAGCCGTACCTTAGTTGCCGCCAGCGTGTCGGGATCATTATCCAGCAGCGCGACATCATAGTCATGCGCCAGGAACCATTCCCCGATCGCCAGCCCGATGCCGCGCGCGCCGCCGGTGACAACCGCAATCTGCTTGGCCATGATGGTTTCCTATTCAGAAGGGGAAGCAAGGATCTTCTTTTTGTGAACAAAAAGAAGCAAAAAAACTTTCCACTTTGGTTCCGAGTGCGCACGAGCAGTGGTGCGCCGGTATTAAAAAGTTTTTTTGGTTCTTTTTGTTCACAAACAGAACTGCTTGCCTTCCTTACTTATTCCCCGACAGAAAATCGATCGCCGCCTGTGCGCCACCGGATTTGTGCGGAATGCCCGCCGCGCGCAGCCCCATTTCAACCCCGCCGAGCGTGCCGATCACCTGCAAATCGCCGAGATCGCCCAGATGCCCGATGCGGAACACGATATCGGTGAGCCGTCCCAGCCCGGTTCCCAGCGACATGTTGAAGCGTTCGGCGATCAGTGCCCGCAGCCCGTTGGCGCTATGGCCTTCCGGCACGCGCACGGCGGTCAACGCGGAGGAATAATCGCGCGGTTCAGCGCAATTCAGTTCAAGTCCCCACGCCCGCGTCGCGCGACGGCAGGCTTCGGCATGGCGATCGTGGCGGGCGAAGACGTTGTCCAGCCCTTCCTCGAACATCATGTCCAACCCGGTATCCAGGCCGTAAAGCAAATTGATCGCCGGCGTGTAAGGAAAATACCCGGTCTTGTTGATGCCCAGCATCTGCTGCCAGTCGAAATAGGCGCGCGGCAATTTCGCGGTCTCGTACGCCTTCAATGCCTTGGCGGAAATCGCATTGAACGACAGGCCGGGCGGCAGCATCATCCCCTTTTGCGACCCTGCGACAGTAACATCCACGCCCCATTCGTCATGCCGATAATCGATGCTGCCGAGGGACGAAATCGCGTCGACCAACAGCAGCGCGCCGTGCCCGGCGGCATCGATGGCGCGCCGCACCTGGTCCACGTGCGTCACGCACCCGGTGGAGGTTTCGTTATGCACCACGCACACCGCCTTGATCCGGCCGGCTTTGTCGGCGGCCAGAATCGCGCCAATTTCCGCTGCGTCCGCGCCGCGGCGCCAGTCGGTATCAACAAATTCGCTCAGTAGTTGCAGCCGTTCGGCCATCTGGTGCCATAATTCGGCGAATTGCCCGGTGCGGGTCATCAGCACCGTGTCCCCCGGCGACAGCGTGTTCACCAACGCCGCTTCCCAGGCGCCGGTGCCCGATGCCGGGTAGATCACCACCGGCAGTTTGGTCTTGAAGACGGCGGGCAGCTTTTCCAGGACTTGCGCGCCGAGCTTGCCGAAATCGAGGCTGCGATGGTCCATCACCGGATTATCGATGGCGCGCAGCACCCGGTCCGGCACGTTGGTCGGCCCGGGGATTTGCAGAAAATGGCGGCCGGCGACGCGCTTGCTGGCAAAATAGGTCATGGGGTGCTCCTGTAGAGCGGTCATATGCCCCCCCGCCCGCCCCTTGCCAATCCGCCCCGCATCCCCGATCACGCATATGCACGCATTGGAGAAACGCCATGAACGCAGAGGCCCGCCTGCGCCGTGAAATCAAGGGCGAAGTCCTGTTCGGCGCCGCCGACCGTGGCCGCTACGCCACCGATGCCTCAATCTACCAGATCATGCCCGCCGGCGTGGTCATTCCGCAAACGATTGCCGACGTCACCGCCGCGATGACCATCGCGCGTGAAGCAGGCATTTCCGTCCTCGCCCGCGGCGGTGGCACCAGCCAATGCGGCCAGACGGTCAATTCCGGCCTGGTGATCGATTGCAGCAAGCATTTACGCAAGCTGATCTCGGTCGATCCGGCGGCGCAACGCGCCTGGGTCGAACCCGGCATCACCCTGGCAGCGCTGAACGCCGAACTTCGCCCGCACGGGTTGTTTTTCCCGGTCGATCCATCCACCCACGCCCGCTGCACCATCGGCGGCATGGCGGGCAATAATAGCTGCGGCTCCAAATCCATCCGCTACGGGCTGATGGCCGATAATGTGTCGGCCATCGACGCGATCCTGGCCGATGGCACGCGCCACCGCTTCGGCCCGATTGGCAACCAGGCCGATCCGCGCATCGCCGCCTTGCTCGCCGACATGGCCGCTTTGGGCATGGCCGAAGCCGCCGAAATCGAAGCCCGCTTTCCCAAGCAACTCCGTCGCGTCGGCGGCTACAATATCGATGCGCTGACCCCGGCCGCCCGCGCCGCTGGCCGAGACAATCTCGCCCGCCTGCTGGTCGGCTCCGAAGGCACCTTGGCGTTTTCGGCCGCGATCGAGCTGATGCTGTCCCCGATCAAGCCGCGCAAAGTCCTCGGCATTTGCCAGTTCCCCGATTTCCGCGCTGCGATGGCGGCGGCCCAGCATCTGGTGACGCTTGATCCTGAAGCGGTCGAACTTGTCGATCGCACGATGATCGATCTTGGTCGCGCCATCCCACTATTTCGCGCAACGATTGACCGCATGCTGATCGGGTCGCCTGATTCGGTGCTGATTGTCGAGTTTCACGGCTTTGAAGACGCGGCTCTGCAGGCCAAACTCGCCGATCTCGACAGCATGATGGGTGACCTCGGTTACCCGAACGCCGTCGTCCGCGCGCTTGATCCGGCTTTCCAGGCCGATATCGCTTCGGTCCGCGAAGCCGGCCTCAACATCATGATGTCGATGAAAGGCGACGGAAAGCCAGTGTCCTTCATCGAAGATTGCGCCGTCGATCTGCCCGACCTCGCCGATTTCACCGACCGGCTCAACGATGTGTTCGAACGCCACGGTACCAAGGGCACCTGGTACGCGCATGCGTCCGTCGGGTGCCTGCATGTTCGCCCGGTTTTGAGCATGAAAGATGGCGCCGACGTGTCCCGCATGCGCGCCATTGCCGAAGAATGTTTCGACCTCGTCCGCGCCTACAAAGGCAGCCATTCCGGTGAGCACGGCGATGGC
>JANXRN010000069.1 GCA_025352995.1 Acetobacteraceae bacterium | reverse complement strand
CGCCGTTCGATCCGGCGCGGGCGGGGATCATTGGCATCCACATCACTGGCATCGAGCACAATAATCGGGGCACCGGGGGCGTTGGCCAGGGTGTGGCGCAAATTGCCGCCTTTGGGATTGCCGAGCTGCGCTTCCGGCCCGGTTTCATGGCGGTCGAGCAGGGCCGCCGGCGCGTCGACAGCATCGATGATGCGGGGCGCCAACGGCAGGCCGAGCGGGCAGGATTTACGCCCGAGATAGGGCACGAACGCCGGTTGCTGCATTGCGGCCGCGATCATGGTGAGCGTCCAGCGCGGTGTGACCAGACGCGGCCACAGGGCAGCGAGATGCCAGGCGCCGCTGCGGTAGTCGCGCCGCGACAGGATGGTGTTCAACTCGGGCGCGGCGAGCTCCTCGGCGCGGGTGGCAAAGCGCCGGCCGCGCTGGGTCGAAGGCACCTGGGTGGTATGGTAGTCGGCCAGCAGGCGGCCGGGGGCGTGGCAGTACAGCGCCAGCCCATAGTCATTGGCGAGCGCGGCCTGGGCGGGGTCATCGTCCCGCACAACTCCGAGGCAAGCGCCGATCAGCCCGAGTACCGCCGACCGCGCCGGCCGGTCCCAGCCGGTGCGGCGTTCCCCCACCGCGATGCCGCCGAAGGACGCCAGCGGCGCCACCAGGGCAAAGGTCAGAAATTCAGCCATTGCCTGCTACCCCCGACAAAATGCGATGATATCGGCAAGGCTGCCAGCTTTGCCCAGTTCCATCCGACATTCGCCGGTGCCGGCCGGACCGTACGCGGCCGTGAGATCGGCACGGAACTTGTCGAGCGCGGCGATTGAGTTGGCCATCAGATCATCACCGCTCACCGAGCGGGCGAAAGCGCCTGCCAAAGTGCGAGGTTGCGCGTCCCCACGCTCGGCCAGGATGAACCCGGCGCGGCCATGGGCGGCGAAACTGTTCTGCTTGCCGCCCGGGGCGGACGTTGCCGCCGCTTCGGCCAAGGCCGCCAAAGCCGTCGCCGCAAGGCCCGCATCGCCGCCGAGATTGCGGCGCAGCAGATCGGTATCGACGCAGGCATAAAGATAGAACACGCCGGAGCCGAAACCTGCTTCCCCCAAAAATCCGGCGCCAGCGTCCTCCGACGGCAGCTTCAGATCATCGACGGCGGTGTAGTAATCATCTTCAATCGTCACGCGGTGGGTGGTGATGGCGTGCGCGACCTGCGCCGCTGCTTCGCGGTTGAACGCGGGATTGTCGGCCAGCATGCGGCCGAACAAGGCGATATCCGCGGCGGTATCCGCCTTGACCAGTAAATCCCCGGCTTTGGGATCGAGCTTTTCGCCCGCCAGCGCCTTGTCGGCCATCGCCAACGCGGCGGCACGTTCTTCCGGGCTGATGAAGGCAAGCTGTTCGATCCGGGCGGGATTAGCGTCCTTGGCGTCTTTGAGTTTGCCGAAAACGCCGGCGATTTCGCGTGCCACCGACACGGCTTTTTCGTCCGACATTTGTTTCTGCCGCAGATAGCTAAGAATGTCGTCGCCCAGGCGCTGGGTACGCGCACCCATATGGCCGGCAAGGGCGCCGGTGAAAATTGCGGAAGTCCGCCAGGCCCGCTTCAGCGCTTGTGACGACAGCCGCAGCCGCGTCGTGCCGCCAACCTGGGCGGTTTTGGGCCGGCCCGTGTCATCGCGGTTCATGTTGGCAGGGGGAAAGAAGGTCAGCAGATGCAGTTGCAGAAAGCGGCTCATGCGGCGGACTCCTGAGTAGGGGCAGATGTCTGCCCGGCATTCCAATATTGATAGACCCAGTCACGCTGGCGCCATTCGGTCCAGTTGAGCAGGGCTTCGGCCAAACCCGTGACGCTCAGGCTGTTGCCGGCGAGGGCGACCAGCCGGCGCATGCTGATCAGGCGTTCATCCGGGGTTTCGGCCTCCATTATCCGACGAAAGCGCAATGGCTTGAGGATGGCGGTTTCCGGTTTGTCCGGCATATCGGGGCCGAGTTGGCGGGCGATATGAATGCCCGCGCGATCGTCCCGCACATGCGCCAGCACTGCTGCGGCAAGCGCGACCCGTGGCAGGTCGGACGGCAGACTGGCGCCACAGCGTTGGAAAAGCTGCATGGTCGCGACGTCCAACATGGCCATGTTGACGGTGGCGCAGCGGCGCAGCCGGGCCAGCGCTGCGCGGTCCCCAGACCATTTGCGCGCCGGGTCTGGTTGCAATTCCCGCCACCAGGCGGCGGCTTTTTTCGCATCGATGCTCATGCCGCTTTTCCTTTCGTTTTGCCGCGCGTTTCGGCCGCCGGCAGACCGAGCCGTTCGAACAGCGCCGCGCCATCCTTGCCAAAACCCGACAGGGTGAAATTCAGATTGCGCCGCGCCTGGCTAATCCTTGGCGCGGTGGCGAAATTATCCGCAGCGATCGGGGCGGCTTCGTCGAACAGCGGCAGCGCCTGTGCGCGTAGCAGGCCCGGCCAGGCGGCAAGCGCCGTGTCGCGGGCCGCATCACCGCCTTGGGCGACGGCTTCCAATGCGACATAGAAATTGCGCTCGGTCGCATCCCATAGCCGTTCGCGCACGGCTGACAGAAGTTCGGCATCGAGCTTCACCGTAGCGCCGGCGCTGAACAGAGCGTTGCGGACGGCTTGGCGCAGCGCCCGCGTGGCGATCTCGGCGGCATCGACGAGGCGCGCTGCCACATCATCAATGCGGGCCTGGGCGGCGACATCGGGCGCGGCGGGCAGCGGCATTTCGCTTTCGACGAAGCCGCGCGCCTTCATATTGTCCATGTCATAGCCGGCAGCGAGCAGCCGGACGGGGTCGGGGCTGACATCCTGCGACCGTAAATTCTTCCAATTTGCCACCGCCTGCGCCGGAACTTTGAGACGATCGCCACTGTTGATGACCAGCCCGAGCCAGTGCCGATAGCCAATGCCACCGGGCTGGGGGTGAACCGGCAGCCACTCCCCTCCTGTTTTAGCGGTATAATGCGGTGATAGCGGGTGATGCAGGCCCCAGCCGACATAGTTCGCGCCGCGCGGCCGTTGGCGCCAGGTTTTGACCAACACATCGTCGGGCCTGCCGGTCAGATCGCAAATTCCGCCGTCGGGATCGGCGGTAAAATCCAGACGGATACGCCGCGGCATCCCCCACCAGCATTGCAACGGATGGGATGACAAGTGGGTGACGACGCGGGCGCCTTCGGAGGTGATGGTGGGCGCCAACCAGGGAAAGATCAGCGTGTGGTCGGCAGCATTGGGGCGCGGGCCACTCGGCGTATTGGCCCAGAGCATGTGCCACAGCGTCGGCGCCCCCGGGGGTACGATCAAGGTGGTCAGTGGTCCTCCACCGCGCAAGCCGGTTCGATTGCCGGCGCCGCCGGCGGGCGCCCAGGATTGGAACGTGAACAGCGCCATTGCGGCGGTGGCACGGCTGAGTTGGCTGACCCGATCACGATGGACCAGCAGATCGGTGTTTTTCTTGACGGTCGAATCCCCAGGAGTTTCGATCAGCAACCGCTCGACCGGCTCCTCGCCAGAGGCCAGGTCCTCGAAATCCTGCATGAAGCGTGGGCCGTCGCCATCAAGATTGAAGGCGCACGCCAAGGGTGCGAATGCGGCGTCCAACGCGTCCGGGGTGGGCGGCGTGTCCCACAGATCGAGCCAACCGGAATCGGTTTCCGGCGGCGGGAAAGCGGTGGCGAGCAGCCCGATGAGGAACTCCAGCGTGGCGATGCGGAAATCCGGGCGCGGCCAGTTGATGGCGATGACTGGGTCCCGATCTAAATCCCGTACAATTGCCGAAGGGGCTATGACATCCCGCCCGGACTGGCGGCGGGTAACCGGAATCCATCGATCGGTGAGCAGGTTGAGCATCGAACGCTCCCTATGAGACAATCGGGATTCTTTTTTCTTATCTGGATTCTATCGTATATTCAGTAAATTACCAAACTAAAGGACAAACCGACGATCGATTTGTAGCCGACCGTTACATGCCGGCCCGAGCCATCCCGGCACTCAAGCAACCACCCCCCGTCAGCCGGCTGCAACACCGCGCAGAGCACGGTATCTGCTTCCCGTTCCCAGCGCCCCCACTGCGCCCGTGCAGTCTCGATTGCGGCTTGCAGTCCATCGGGCGGCGGGCAAAATGTGATGCGACGCTGGGCGACCCGGATTTCCGACAGCGACCAGGCGCGGCCCACGTCAGGGTCATCAGCATAAGGCACCACCTCGCCATCGCGAACGATTGCGAGCCGCAATGTCACCTGTGGCTGGTCTTCCAGCCGGGTCGGGGTGCGCAAATCAGTGTCCCACAAGCCCATGCCGGGGAGGTAGCCGTCCCAGACATTCAGGACATTCTGTTCGGCGATGGCCTGCTGGCCCATGACTTTGCCTTCGGCGCGGCCGGTTGCGGTGGCAAGGCCGGGCGGCACGGCGTGATCTGCCATGCTGTCGAACGCGAATTCGATCATCGGGCGCATGTCATCGGGGGTAACGATGGCGCCACGATGGAAAATGTCGCGGGCGCTGCGCCAGACCAAGGC
>JANXRN010000044.1 GCA_025352995.1 Acetobacteraceae bacterium | reverse complement strand
CAAGAATGGGGAAAAAATATTCATGCCGGGTGCCTAGCACACTGCGACATACAATGACAGTTAAAATAACGTAAACGCCTGCGTGAGGAACCAACCAACGGGCAGGACGTCAATAGATGACGTTTTTTTGCTCCTTTTTTTTCAAAAAAAGGAGTGCTTTCTTGGCTTTCGCCTGCCGGCGGCAAGGTTCCTCACGCCGGCGTTTACGTTATTTTAACTGGCATTGTATGTCGCAGTGTGCTAGGCACCCGGCATGAATATTTTTTCCCCATTCTTGCTGGAAAGGCTCGCTGAACGGCTGACATACGTGCTCCTGGCCTTTCGGCAGGGGCTGGCCAATAAGGTTGCGCATATGCAGCCTTTGACGCTGGTGTTCATGGCGCTGTGGGGGCGTGTCGGGCGGGCACAGCGAAGGATTGCGCGGTTTCTGGTGCAGTTGCAGGCGGGGACCTTGCCGCCGGTTCGGGTGCGGACGGAGGAGCAGAAGGCGCGGCGCTGCGACGGCGATGCCGAACAGACGCGGGAGCGCGGGCTGGCGCATGATCTTGCATGGGTGCGTGAGCACGCGATCATGGAGCTGAATTTGGCGCGTGGTTCGACCGAGGCGCTGTTGGCCGAGCCGGAGGTGCAGGCATTGCTGGCGGCTGAGCCAAGATTTGCGCGGATGGTACGGGGGTTGTGTCGGCTGCTCGATCTCGCGGTGGACGTGCCGGGATATGTGCCGCCAAAAAGGAAGACCAGATCGACGACGCAGGTGGTGCGCGTGACCTCGCTAGGGTTCAGGGAATATATCGATGGGCGGGTGGAGCCTCCGCCGGGGCTTGTGGGTGCTGGATAAAGGGTGCGGATTTGCGCTCTATTTGTTACGATATCGCAATTAACTGCGAGAGTTGCCGACCCAGCGGGCAGGGAGTACACGAACGAAGTTTTTTTGCTTCTTTTTGTTCACAAAAAGAAGACGCTTATTGTCTAGGTGCCCAAAAAAAACATGCTAAGCCTGAACATTCTCCACTTCGCCCGCATGCTGCGCCGCGCCGGCCTGCCGGTCGGCCCCGCCGACATGCTCGCCGCCCAGCAGGCGATGGCGTTGATCGACATTGGCAGCCGGGTCCAGGTCCATACCTGCCTGCGCACCACCCTGATCCATCGCCACGAATTTGCCGAGATGTTTGATACTGCCTTCCAGCTTTTCTGGCGCGATCCGGAGGCCGGTAAATTCGCCGCGGCGATGGGCTTGATGGAAGGCCAGAAGGAACGCCCGCCCGAACGCGCCCCGCCGGGCAGCCGCCGTCTCGCCGAAGCCATGGCGCAACCGCCCAAGCGTCCCGAGAAACAGGAGGATCGCGCGGAAATCGACGCGGTGCTGACGGTGTCGGACCGGGAGCGTTTGCAGAACATGGATTTCGAGGCGATGGGGGCCGACGACATCGCCCGCGCCAAGCAGGAAATCCGCAAGCTGCATTTGCCGCTGGATTTGCTGCGCACCCGGCGCCGCCGCGCCGATCCGGCCGGCCCGATTGCCGATTTGCGCGCCACCATCGCCCGCGCCCGCCGCACTGGCGGGGAAATCCTTGAACTCAGCCGCACCAGCCGCGTCACCCGCCCGCCGCCGTTGGTGGTGCTGTGCGATATTTCCGGCAGTATGTCGCGTTACGCCCAGATTTTGCTGCATTTTCTTCATTCTGTCGCCAATGACCGCGACCGCGTGCAAATCTTCCTGTTCGGCACCCGGCTGTCCAACATCACCCGCCAGTTGAAGCATCGCGACCCCGAAGTGGCGTTCCAGATGGTCGGCGGCATCGTGCCGGACTGGTCGGGCGGCACCCGCATTGGCGAGGCTTTGGCGATCTTCAATCGAACCTGGTCGCGCCGGGTGCTGGGGCAGGGCGCGGTGGTGCTGCTGGTGACCGATGGGCTGGACCGCGATGGCGCGCACGGACTTGCGGAGAATATGGAACGGCTGCACCGGTCATGCCGGCGGCTGATCTGGCTCAACCCGTTATTGCGCTGGGATGGGTTCGAACCCAAATCTCAGGGTATCCGCGCCATGCTGCCGCATGTCGATGAATTCCGGCCCGTGCATAATCTGGCCAGCCTGCGGGCGCTGGTTGAAGCCCTGTCGCGCCCGATGACATCGGGCATGATGGATAAATGGAGGATTGCCGCATGAGCGCTGAAACACAGGACATCCTGGGGGTGGCCGCTGCCTGGAAGCGGGCGGGGGAGCAAGTGGCGCTCGCCACCGTCACCGAAACCTGGGGCAGTTCGCCACGCCCGGCCGGCAGCCAGTTGGCGGTCACCGTGTCCGGCAAGATGGCCGGCTCGGTCAGCGGCGGCTGCATCGAGGGGGCAGTCGCCGAAGTGGCACTTGAAACGCTCCGCACCGGCATTCCGCAACTGCTCGATTTCGGCATTACCGATGAACGCGCGTGGGAAGTGGGGTTGGCGTGCGGCGGCAAACTCAAAGTGTTCGTGGAGCCGCTGGCATGACACCTGAAATTCTCGCCGAACTGACCGCGCTGCGTGACGCGAAAACCCCGGTCGTGCTGGCAACCGCACTGCCCGGCGGCGCGCAACGCCTGTTGCCCGCGCCCGATGCTGGGGACGCGCTCAACCAGGCCGCCCAGCGCGCGCTCGACCGCGATGAAAGCGGCACCGTCGCCATTGATGGGCAGGACTGGTTTCTGCAAGCCTATAACCCGAAATACCGCGTCATCGTGGTCGGCGCCGTCCATATCGCGCAGGCGCTGGTGCCGATGGCCGCCTTCCTCGGCCTCGATGTCACCGTGGTCGATCCGCGCCGCAGCTTCGCCACCGATGAACGCTTCCCCAACGTGACAGTGCTGACCGATTGGCCGGATGAGGCGCTGGACGCGCTCAAGCCCGACAGCCGCACCGCGGTCATCACCTTGACCCATGATCCCAAGCTTGACGATCCGGCGCTTGATCGGGCGCTGAAATCCCAGGCCTTCTATATCGGCGCGCTTGGCAGCCGGCGCACCCATGCAAGGCGGCTCGATCGGCTGCGCGAACTCGGCCATGGTGACGATGCGATGGCGCGCATCAAGGGGCCGGTGGGGTTGAATATCGCGGCCGTCACCGCGCCGGAAATCGCGGTCTCCATCCTCGCCGAGTTCATCGCCATGCGGCGCAACGCGGGCAAGGCGTGATTTTTTCCAACTTCGCGTTGGACGATGCGGAAGGGGTGGTGCTGGCCCATAGCCACCGCACCCCGGGGCGGGTGCTCAAGAAGGGGCTGGTGCTGGATGTCGACTCGATCAAGGCATTGGTCGAATCGGGAGCTACTCGAGTCATCGGTGCCCGCTTCGAGCCGGGTGACATCGCCGAGAACCCGGCCGCCGAGCGTCTGGCCCAAACCCTTGCCATATCTGGACTTTCCCGTGGCCGCCCTGGCACTGGCCGGGTCAATGTCCACGCCGACTCGACGGGATTATTTACTGTCGACTCGATGCGACTCGACGCGATTAACAGTATCTCTGAGTCGCTGACCGTCGCCACCCTCGCTGACCAGACCTCGGTTGCCGCCGGCGACATGGTGGCGACGATCAAGATCATCCCTTTTGCCGTGCAGCGAAGCTTGCTGGATGAGGTCGAGAAACTGATTGCCGAGGCTGGGGTGCCATTTGCGCTCCACCCGTTCCGGCGCCTGACCGTCGGGCTGGTGCTCAGCCAACTGCCCGGCCTCAAAGCCAGCGTCATCGAAGGCACCATTGCCGCGACCGATGCGCGGGTGGCCGCGCTCGGTGGCCGGATGCTGCCCGCCCTGACCTGCGCCCACACCGAAACCGCAATCGCCGACGCACTGCTCGGGCTGCGCCGTGACGGCGCGCAAATCTTGCTGGTCGCCGGCGCTTCCGCAACCGTTGACCGTCGCGATGTCGGCCCGGCGGCCATTGTGCGGGCTGGCGGGCGCATCACCCAGTTCGGCATGCCGGTCGATCCTGGCAATTTGATCTGCCTCGGCGAAATCGACGCCATTCCCGCTTTGGTGCTGCCGGGCTGCGCGCGTTCCCCCAAGCCCAATGGCATCGACATGGTGCTGCGACGCATTTTCGCCGGCCTCGATGTCGGCCCCGCCGCAATCCGCCGCATGGGCGTCGGCGGGCTGTTGAAGGACACTGATGCCCGCCCGCTGCCGCGCGCCCGCGCCGCCGGTAAGCCGGAACCAGCCGTCGGCCGGGCAGGGGTGGCGGCGATCGTGCTCGCCGCCGGGCAATCCACCCGCATGGCGCCGTATCACAAGCTACTGGTGGCCGATCGCGGCGGCAAAACCATGATCGCGCGCACGGTGGATAACGTGCTGGCGAGCGGCGCGCGCCCCGTCCTGGTGGTGGTTGGCCACCGCGCCGAGGATATCAAAGCGGCCCTCGGCGGACGTCCGGTTACGTACGTGCCCGCGCCCGACTACGCCGAGGGCCTGTCCGCCAGCCTCAAAGCCGGCATCGCTGCCGTTCCGCCCGAAGCGCGCGGGGCACTAGTGTGCCTCGGTGACATGCCGTTGGTTACCGGCCGCATGCTCGATCGGCTAATCGCGGGCTTTGACCCCGACGAAGGCCGCGCCGTCGTGGTGCCGGTGCATCAGGGCAAGTTCGGCAACCCGATCCTTTGGGACCGGCAATTTTTCCCCGACATCCTCGCTTTGTCCGGCGACAGCGGCGCTCGCAAGCTGCTCCACCAGCACGCCGAGGGGGTGGCGGAAATTGACATGGCTGACGATGCCGTGCTGCGCGATTTCGACACGCTGGAAAGTCTGGCGACCCTGCCGCCGAGATTGCGCCCGGCCGAGGGTTAGACCGCGGCGCGCGGTTCCGCGAACAGGCAGGCCTGGACCCGGGCAGCGAGGATGAGAAATATCACCGGCCCGACGGAATGGCTGATCCATCGGTAGCTGATGTCCCACGCCGCTGCCGCCGCCTGCCCGTAGCCGGCCGCGCCGCCCCAAAAGCCCGGCAGATGACCGCGCAAGGCGTCAATCGCAAGCGTAGTCACAAGGAACAGCACAAAGATGATCGGCAATGATCGCACCACCATCATGATCAACGCGCCGATATAGGTCCAAACCCGACCGCGCCCATCTTTCCAGGCCTGATTGAATCCCGCTGACGGCAGCCCAACCGCGAGCGCGGGGGCAAGCTGGAAATATTGTGCCAGAAAATAGGTAATCGCCAGACCTGCGGTCATATCGCCATATAATAGCCAATTGCCACGCAGCCCGCTGGCAATCGCTGCAAAACTTGTGAGTTGGCTGAGCGCCTCCGAACCGACGAACCAGGCCGCCATCCGGGTAAATCCGGGTGGAACCCGCCAAACCGGCCGATCTGCGTTGTCACCAAGCAGAAACGCGCGCAGCATAATCATCGTCGCGGCCGCCGAAATAATGGCGCCGACCAGGGATAAACCCGCCGACAGCGCAACCATGGCAAGATCAAAATCTGCCTGTTGGGATAAATTGATCTCCGGTCCGGTCAGCGAAACATCGAACTGCCAGAGCGCCACGGATGCAATGATGAAGGTCACCCACAAAACCGGCATGGCGCGTGCTGCGCGCCACAAGGCACGCCAGGAATGGCCGACGAACAACGCGGAATCGGGATATGCCTGGGTGGCGATCATGGCGTCGTCTCCTGACAATGTTGCTATTTTACACCGTAACCGGATCGCCTCGGCATCGTCAATCACATCAAGCCGTCGGCACCATCGCCTTCACCCCCTGCGCCGCCAGTCGCTTCACCGCGCGCATGTCGAAGGACACGAACATTTCTGCCCCAAGCGTCCGCCCATCATGCGCAATCAACCCATCGGCGAAATCCCCACCGGAGTCCATCATCGCAAGTCCAGCCGCCAGCAGCGGGCGGTCCACCGAGATGTTTTCGGCACTGCACAGCGTGACCATGGCGTGGGCAATATCGCCGTCCGAAACCTGGTAGCTGCGCCTGAGCACCCAAACCAACTCGCACAGCACAGCCATGGGCAAAGCCACCAACTCCGCCTCCGCCAGCACGTCCCGTGCAATCTTGGCCTGCTGAGGGTCATCGTCGATCATCATCCGCACGAGCAAATTCGTGTCGGCAGTGATTTTCAATTTTTGCCGGCCCAGCCGTCGGCAATAACCTCATTCATCTCCTCGATCGAAACCGTCCGTTGCTCCGGCCGCTTCAGCATCCCGAACACATCCGAAATCTTACCCTTAGGCCGTTCGGCAGCAGCCGTAATCCGCCCATCCGGCAGCTTGTCGATCACGAGCTTATCCCCCGGCCGCAGCCCAAGATGCGCCAGCACATCCTTGCGCAGCGTTACCTGACCCTTCGCAGTCACCGTCAACGTGGTCATCGTGCACCTATCAAATCACCACGCCAAGAGTAAGGCATTTCCCCCTTACCCACAAGACCTATCGCCCCGCCTTCCGCACCACTACTCCGATCGAGGTCGTGGTCACCGCCGCCACCTGCAGCTTGATATGCGGCAAGGCCTGCTGATAAGGTGGCAGATCGATCACCTGATCCAACTCCGAAAACCCGGGATGGGTGTTCAACGGCCACACCTCGTGTCCTTGCCCGCGCAGCCGGGCGAACAGCCCCTCGAAATCACGCTTCCTGAAAATCGACAGTCCAAGGCTTTCGTAAGTCCCATCATTGGAATCAAGGTTGAACTCGGTCGTATGCACCGCAACCCCCCCCGGCCGCAGACAATCCAGACTGTTCTCTACAAAATCCAGCCCGTGCCCGATCGATCCCAGATGCTCAAAACAGCATGACGACCAGCACGCGTCGAAATCGCGCAAATCGGTTGGAATGCGGTTCATGTCGGCGGGTTGGAATTCAACCCGAGCCAGGAAATCCGCCTCCGAAACAATGCCGGGGTGCCACAGATCGCGCGCCGTCGCGCTGTGCTGGTTGCTGTCCGCCCAGCCCTGCTGGTCATGCGCTTCATCGGGCGCATCGGTTGCCATCACAATTGCCCCGTATTTCGCCAGCAGCGACGGCAAAGGCTCCCGCCCGGTACCAAAACCCAATGCCCGCTTGCCTGGCGCCATCACGCCTTCCAGCCGCAGCACCTGTAAAATATAGGCCCACTCCCAGAACTTCCGATGCCGGTCCGGCGCAATCCCCAACTCCCCGCACCAGGCGCGATAGACCGGTTCGTCGAACTGGTTGGCGGTGCAGAGCTGTGACACCGGGGCCGCAAGCGTGGGCGGCGCAAACTGAAACGGCACCATTGAATCGGCCGGCGGTCGCAGCAGGAACAGCGGTGCGCGATAGGGCGCGGCGATCTCGGCCGCGATGGCGGCGCGTCGTCTGGTCCAGAAACTCATGAATCCGCGATCCCTTACCGCCTTGATACCTAATTCTACTGCCGCCCCTTGGCATGTCGCAACGCTTCATGCTCACTTAGGCCAACCTATCCGGGGAGCGCGCCTGTCCATGTCCGCCGATATTTTCGACTACATCATCGTCGGTGGCGGCGCCGCCGGCTCGGTGCTCGCCAATCGGCTGACCGAAGATCCCAGCGTCACCGTCTGTGTGCTCGAAGCCGGCCCCCCCGACAGCAATCCGTGGATCCATGTCCCGGCCGGCTTTACCAAAACCTTGTTTAACCCCAAAGTCTCCTGGCAGTTCAAAACCCAACCCACCGAATGGACCGGTGGCCGCGGTATCGCCACCACCCAGGGCCGCACCCTCGGCGGGTCAAGCTCGATCAACGGCATGGTCTACAACCGAGGCCAGAAAGCCGACTATGACCATTGGGCCCAGCGCGGCAATCGCGGCTGGTCTTATGCCGACATCCTGCCCTATTTCCGCCGCAGCGAGCGCCGGGTCGGCGCGGCGGATGACAAATATCACGGCCGCGACGGCAATATTCCGGTCACTGACATGGACTGGATCCACCCGCTCTGCGAAGCCTTCATGGACGGTGCCGCCGAGCAGGGCTTGCCACGCAACCCGGACTATAACGGCGCCACCCAGGAAGGCGTCGGCTATTTCCAGCGCGCCATCCAAGGCGGCCTGCGGCGCAGCGCTGCCCAGCAATTCCTCCACCCCGCCTGGGCGCGCGGCAATCTCGATGTCCGCACCAACGCCCGCGCCCGCGCCATCATTCTCGATGGTAAGCGCGCCGTCGGCGTGCGCTACATCGAAGATCGCGGCGGCCGCCCCATCGTCGAACTCCGCGCCCGCCGCGAGGTGATCC
>JANXRN010000558.1 GCA_025352995.1 Acetobacteraceae bacterium | reverse complement strand
TGATTGATGTTACCAGGCGGTCGATCGAAGAAACTTCGGCGACGATTTTGCAGTTGATGGAGGCTTGGCACGCTAAACGGCGGGCGAAGGAGTAAGGACCTTCTTTTTGTGAACAAAAAGAAGCAAAAAAACTTTGTCCATTGTTGCCGTTGGCTTGGGATAAGGGAAGGTGCTTTCTTTGAATCAGCTTATTCTTGCTAGTCAATCGGCCTACCGGGCGGGATTGCTCCGTGGGGCGGGAATCAGCTTTAGCGCGCTGCCGGCTTACATTGATGAAGGCGCGGTCAAGCGCGCCGCAATTGTTTCTGGCCAATCCGTGCAGGCAACTGCAATGCAGCTTGCCCGGCTCAAAGCCGCAAAAATCGCCGCCGACCATCCTACCGCACTGGTCATCGGCGGCGATCAGATTCTCGTATGTGGGGAAGATTGGTTCGACAAGCCGGCCGATCTCACCGAGGCGCGTTCGCACTTGCGCCGCCTGCGCGGCCGCACCCATCGGCTGGTAACCGCCACGATCTGCCTGCAAGGCGACAAGGAAATGTGGCAGCATGTTGAAGAGCCCGCCTTAACCATGCGGGATTTTTCCGATGGGTTCCTCGAAGCCTACCTTGTGGCAGAGGGTGACCACGCGACAACAACTGTCGGCGGTTACCGCCTGGAAGATCAGGGCATCCAACTATTCGACAAAATTACCGGCGACCACAGCGCCATCGTCGGCCTGCCACTACTGCCGCTCCTGAACTTTTTAAGGAGCATAGAATTTCTGAAAGGCTGAAGCCCTGGCACGGCAACAAGTAGGAAAGTTTTTTTGCTTCTTTTTGTTCACAAAAAGAAGGCCTTCCTACCCCTTCCGAGCCTCAGCCAACCGAAGCAACCGAAGGAAATTCCCCCCCCAAAGTGCGGCGATGTCACGGGCGCTATACCCCCGCCGCACCAATTCCGCCGTCACGCCCGCGCTTTCGCTCGCATCAAACCAGCCCACGAACCCGCCGCCACCGTCGAAGTCGGAAGAAATGCCAACATGGGCGATGCCAATGCGTTTGACCGCGTAATCGACGTGATCGCAGTAATCGGCAACTGTCACGGTATCGGCTTTGCCGCCGTTTTTCAGGAAGGCTGGCACGGCAGTCACCTGCACCACGCCGCCGACCTGGGCGAGCATGTCGAGTTGTTCGTCATCGACATTCCGGGCGTTGTCGCACAGCGCCTTGATGCAAGAATGGGTGGACAGCACCGGGGTGCGCGACAGCAGGGCGGACTGCATCATGGTTTTTTTGGAGGTATGGGCGATATCGACCAGCATGCCGAGCCGATTGAGTTCGCTGACCACGCTACGGCCAAGGTCGGACAGCCCGCCATGTTCTTCTGGCACGTCATTCAGGTCCGCCCGCGGGTTGGAGCTGTCGGCGAGCGCGTTATGGCCGAAATGGGTCAGCGTCAGGTAGCGCGCCCCAAGGTCGTAGAATTTCGCCAGGTTGGTGACATCACCGCCGATCGACTGGCCGTTTTCAACGCAGGGCACCACGATGGTGACGCCGTCGCGGTGAGCCTGTTCGATTTCGTCGGCGGTCACGCAGACGCGGGCGCCAGCGTTGGTGGTACCCATCGCGTTGATCGCCTGGAGCATCGCGGTGGTGCGAATGACGGCGGATTTATAAGCGTCCGGCGTGCGTAGCCCTTGCGCGATGTAGGCGGCAAAACACCCCGCTGCCATCTGGCCGCGCTTCATTTTCGGCAAATCCACCTTGCGTTTGCCGTCATCAAAGAAGCTCGGCCCGTCAGGGAACGGGATATCGATATGGGTATCGATGGTGAGCAGGCTGCGGTGAAGTTCGGATGCGTCGATCATGGGATGCACGGTCGTCCGCCCGCTGCGCGCCGTCAAGTCCCGACGCGCAGCGGATTGATGATTGCGATGCCGTCAAAATCGCGGACATTGTCGGTCACCACGATGCAGCCATTGGCCTCGGCGATGGCGGCGACGATCATATCGAGGGCACTGCGCGGGCGACCTTTGGCGGACCCGTCTGCCATCAATCCTGCCCAGATCAGCCCAGCGCTGGCATCGAACGCGAGAACTCGGCCAGTGAACAGGTTTTGCGGCCCCTCGGCACCGTCAAACCAGTCTTCCAGACCGCGTCGCTTTTTGCCCAGCGGCAATTCCAGGATGCCGCGCCGAATTTCGGCAGTGGTCATCGCCGAGATAAACAGATCGACGTCCGCCTGTTCCGCCATCCAGGCGATCAACACCGGCGAAGGGCTGGGTTTGGTGATATTGCTGATGATATTAGTATCAAGCAGGTAGCGCATCACAAATCGACTGCGCGGCTGGAGGTGACTTCCCGCGCCAATTCAAGCTTGGCGCCCACCATCGGGGACCGGCGGAGGGCCGCCAGAATTCCACCTTTCGCCGGCGGTTCGCCAGCGATTGTGGTGGTGAGTGTGCAGCGGATGCGGATTGCATCGTCGCCGCTTTCAGCCAGGCGGCGGGCGATGGCACGGATCAGGTCCCGGTCACGTACGGGCGCCAACACTTCAAATCGCGCCAGGCCCCGGTCGCCGAGCCGTTCGCGATAGTTCTTAAGCGCCCGTTTTTGCGATGCTTGCTGCATACCAACCTCCATATATATCTGGAGATATAGCCAGAGCACTGCATCCTACAAGCCATCCATCGACAAACCCGGTCGCCATGATAGCCTGCCGCGAACGTCCAAACGACACTACCAAAACGCCGAGGCGCCCCAATGCGTGCCCATTTAGATGAACTCGTTGTGCTCGAACTCGGTGGCGACATCGCCACCCGCTATTGCGGCAGGCTGTTCGCTGCCCACGGCGCGCGGGTGATCGCGGTGGGCGTCCGGCATAATAGCCAGCTCGCCTATGGCGGTGCGTCCGCCACTGCCTATGCCGCCTGGCTTGATCACGGCAAGGAAATCGCCACCGCACTGCCGGCCGGCATCACCCCCGACCTGATCATCGCCGGGCAGACCCAAGCCGACATCGGCCATGCCGAGGCAATCGTCGCAAGCTTTGCCCGCCAGCCGCTTCTTCTGGCGCTCACCTGGTTCGGCGCAATCGGCCCGTGCGCGGACTGGCGCGGCACCGACGGGATCATCCAGGCGATGAGCGGCGTTGCCTACGCAATCGGCCCTGCGGAGGGCCAGCCGACCATCCCGCAAGGCCACGCGCCGCAAATCGTCGGGGGCGCAACCGGGTTCATCGCGTCCCTCGCTGTCCTGCTCGGCCGCCGCAATGGCCGGCCCTGCGAGCGGATCGATACTAATATCTTCGAGGCATTCCTGTGCCTGACCGAAGGTGGCGGCCCGTCCGTTGCCGCTGGTGGCCCGGCGACCAAGCGCCGCGGCGTTAATTTGTTCGGCCCGGTTTACCCGCAGACGATTTTCCCGACCTCGGACGGCTGGATCGGCGTATCGGCGCTGACGCCGCTGCAGTGGAAAGAACTTTGCGCCCTGATCGGCCTGCCCGACCTCGCCCAAGACCCGCGCTACGAAACCACTGATCTGCGACTGGCCGCAGCACTTGCGCTGGATGACATCCTCGGCCCGGCCATCCTGAAGCTGAAAACCGACGAATTTCTGCTGGCCGGCCAGGCGCGCCGGGTGCCGTTGGCGCCAGTGCCTGATATGGCGGGATTGTTGCAAACGCCGCATTGGCGCGAGCGTGGCAGTTTCGAAGCGATCGCCGGCGTTGAGGGCCCCGCGATGCCGTTCCGCCTGAACGGCCGCGGAGCGGGCGCGGTCTCGGCGGGCGCCAAAGGCGCTGGTCCGTTGGCCGGCATTCGGGTGCTCGATTTGTCGATGGGCTGGTCCGGTCCGCTCGCTGGCCGGCATTTCGCCGATCTCGGGGCGGGGGTTATCAAGATCGAAGGCTGCGCCCATATGGATTGGTGGCGCGGCTGGAACGCGCTCGAAGCCGGCGATCCGCCGCCTTATGAAACCAAATCCAACTTCAACCCGGTCAACCGCAACAAGCGGGGCATCACCCTCGATCTGCGCAGCAAGCGCGGGCGGGAAATCCTGATCGCGCTTGCCGCCGATGCCGACTTGCTGATTGAAAATTACGCGCCCGGCGTGTTGAACGGCATGGGCCTGTCAGCCGCGGCGCTGGCTTCGGTCAATCCGCGCCTGTCCTATATTTCTATGGGCGCGTTCGGCAGTACCGGCCCGTGGTCCGGCTTCCGCGCCTATGGATCGACAACCGAACAGGCCGCCGGAATGCCTTTCCTGCATGGCGATGCCGCCTGGCCGCCAGTGATGCAACATACGGCGTATGGCGACCCGATCGCGGGGATTTATGCCGCCGCGGCCTCACTGATCGCGCTGTACGGTCGCCACAACACGGGCGGGGTGACGATCGATCTGTCGCAAGTCGAATGCCTGTTCCAGCTCGCTGCGGATGGGATTGTTGCACAATCGGCAACTGGCGAGGCACCCAAGCGGACCGGCAGCAAGCGCGCCACCGGCTTCTGGCGCGGCTGCCTGCGCTGCGAGGGCGATGATGCCTGGCTCGCGGTCGATATAGACACGGAAGCGCAATATGATGCGCTCGGCGACCTCGCGGCCTGGGCCGCCACCCGCACCCCGCGCGATGCTGCGGCGGAACTGCAACGAATGGGACTGGCCGCCGGCCCAGTGACGCCGGGCACCAGCCTGTTTGACGATCCGCAGCTTGTCGCCGCCGGCTTCTGGCTCCGCGGACATCGTCGTTATGTGGGTGATCATGTCCTGCCGCGGGCACCCTATTTGCTCGATGGCCAGGCGCCAGCCTTACATCGCCCAACCCCAACCCTGGGCGAACATAATGAAGAGGTCCTGGCCCAACTTTTGGGCTTGACCGAAGCTGACATCGCGACCCTCGAACATGACAACATTATCGGCACCAAACCCGTCTGACTGAAGCAGGAATTTGCCCCATGGACGCACCCACCGCCACCACGACGAACGGCCAGATACGCGGCGCCATCGATAACGGCGTGCATGTGTTCAAGGGCATTCCTTACGCCACATCCAAGCGCTTCGCTGCGCCAACGGCCCC
>JANXRN010000437.1 GCA_025352995.1 Acetobacteraceae bacterium | reverse complement strand
TGCCGTCGATAACCGATGGCATGGTGTCGAGGGAATGGAGGGTGGTGCGAATGGGCAGCCGTCCGGCCGGCTTTTCGGTGAGGCGGGAGACATCCATTTCCCCCCATTGGGTGAGTAGGATGGTGCGCGGGATGGGGGTTGCGGTCATGACGAGCACGTTCACGTCGGCGCCTTTTGCCCCAAGGCGAAGGCGTTCTTCAACGCCGAAACGATGCTGTTCATCGATGACGGCGAGGCCAAGGTCGTGGAAGACGACTTTGTCCTGGAACAAAGCATGGGTGCCGATGACGATTTTGAGGGTGCCGTCGGCGAGATCGGCCAGGATTTTAGCGCGCGCTTTGCCGGTGACCGAGCCGGTGAGGAGGGCGACCGGAACCGGCATGAGGCGTTCGAGGGTCCGCAGATGCTGACGGGCGAGCAGTTCGGTGGGCGCCATGATCGCTGCCTGGGTGCCGGCTTCGACGGCTTGCAGCATGGCGAGTGCGGCGACGACGGTTTTGCCGGCGCCGACATCGCCTTGCAGCAGCCGCAGCATGCGATGCGGGGCGGCGAGGTCAGCAGCGATTTCAGCCAGCGCCATGGTTTGCGAGCCGGTCAGGCGGTGGCCGAAGCGGCGGCTGGCTTCATCTTGCAGTCGGCCGGTGCCGGGCAAGGCGCGGCCGGGGCGGTTGCGGCGGCGCTGTTTGACCAGGGCGAGGCCGATTTGGATCGAAAGCAGTTCGTCATAAGCAAGGCGGCGGCGCGGCGCGTCGTCGGGCATTTCGGAGGGCGTGTGAAGCGCGCGCAGGGCAGCGGCGAAATCGGGCCAGGCTTCGCGCTTGAGCAAGGCGGGATCGTGCCATTCGGGGAAATCTGGAACGCGACCGAGGGCTTCGGCGAGCGGCTTTTTCAAATGCCAGGCGAACAGGCCGGCGGTGAGCGGCCAGACCGGTTCGACCGCAGGCAGCAATTCGGGGCGATCGGCGGGGACAATATGGTCAGGGTGGACGAAGCGATGATCTTCGCCGGCGCGGCCGCTGATCAGGACCCGGGCGCCCGGCAGCAGGCGGTTGGCGGGAAAGCGGTTGAAGAAGATCAACTCGCCAAAGCCGGACGCGTCGCGCACCGCGATCTTGGTCGGCTGACGCGGGCCGCCGGGGGGATCGATGCGGAAGACCTCAACTTCCAGGGTCGCGAGTTCGCCAGGGCGGAGTTCGGCGATGCTGCGGCGGTCGCGGCGGTCGATATAGGTTTCCGGCAGATGGAACAGCAGATCGAGCACGCGGGCGCCGCCGGCAGCACGCGCGATCAGGCGGGCCATTGTGTCGCCAACGCCGCGAAGGCTGGTCAGGGGTGCAAAAAGCGGGAGGAGCGGGTCGGAATCCACGGGCTGACACTGTGATGGGGGTTCTGTATAGGACACTCCGCCAATGTCTGACACCAACCCAATTTTCGCGCCTGACATCGTTCGCCGCCGCCGGTTGCGCTATCGGGCGACCCATCGCGGCAGCCATGAGTGCGATTTGCTGCTGGGGGGGTATGTGATCGCGCATCTGGATGGAATGGACGCGGCGACGTTGGATGCGTTGGAGGAAGTGCTGGAATTGCCGGATAATGACCTGGCCGAATGGCTGACCGGGCGCGAGGATATTCCGGCCCAGATGGCGACGCCGTTGCTGTTGCAGATCAGAATGGCGGCGTTGAAATGAGCGTTTTGCAAGTTCACGGCGCGCCGGAAGGGTTTGACGCGGTTCTGCTCGCCCGGCGGCGGAGCGAATTTGCCGGGCCATTGCTGCATGTGGCGCGCGACGATGCGCGGATGGCGCGGATGGCCGAAGCGCTGGGCTTTTTTGCGCCGGGCGTTGAGGTTTTGCAGTTTCCAGCCTGGGACTGCCTGCCGTATGATCGGGTATCGCCGGCGGCGGAACTGGTGGCGGCGCGGATTGCCACGTTGTCGCGACTGCTGGCCGAACCGGGTGCCGCACGGATTGTGCTGACCACGGTCAACGCGCTGGTGCAGAAAATCCCGCCACGGGCGGTGTTCGATGGCGCCAGTCTGAATTTGAAAGTCGGCGGCAGTATCAAGTCCGACGCGCTGGCCCGGTTCCTCGAAGCCAACGGCTATGGCCGGGCGGGGACGGTGATGGAAGCCGGCGAGTTCGCCATGCGCGGCGGGATCATCGATATTTTTCCATCGGGGTTGGATGCGCCGGTGCGGCTCGACCTGTTTGGCGATGAGATCGATCAGATCAGGAGCTTCGATCCGGCGACGCAGCGGAGCGGGGAGAAGCTGACGGCGGTTTCGTTGCGGCCGGTATCGGAAGTGTTTCTCGACCGCGACTCGATTTCGCGCTTCCGCACCGGCTGGCGTGATTTGTTCAGTCCGGCGGCGACCCAGGATCAGATTTATCTGAGCGTTTCCGACGGCCGACGGCATCCCGGCATGGAGCATTGGGTGCCGCTGTTCCATGAGAGCATGGAAACATTGCTGGACTATCTGCCCGGCGCGTCGGTGAGCTTTGATCATCAGGCCGAAGCGGTGCTGGCGGCACGGCTTGAAATGATTGCCGATCATTACTCGGCGCGTCAGGCGATGCCGCGGGATGGCGAAGCCGCTTACCGGCCATTGCCGACCAAGCTGCTTTATCTCGACCAGCGCGGCTGGGACGCGATGCTGGCGCCGTGCCCGCAATTCGGCTTTTCGCCATTTGTGGCCGCCGATGGCGGGATGGAAGCGGGTGGGCGTCCGGGGCCGATTTTTGCGGCATCGACCGCAGGGCCAGGGATCGGGGTGTTTGGCGAACTCGCCGCCCAGCGTGATCGCTGGCAGCGCGACGGCAAGCGGCTGGCGGTGGCGGCGTGGACGCAAGGGTCGCGCGAACGCATTGGCAATTTGCTGCGTGAACATGGCTTCACCACAGCTGACGCCGATACGCCGGCGGCATTGCGCGCGGTGCCATTGGGAACCGCGGCGCTGGTGGTGCTGGGGATAGAGCGTGGGTTTGTCGCTGACGATCTGGCGCTGGTGTCCGAACAGGATTTGTTGGGCGAGCGTATCAGCCGCCCGGCGCGACGGCGGAAGCGCGCTGACCAGTTCATTGCCGAAGCGACCGAAATCGCCGAGGGCGATTTGGTGGTGCATCAGGATCACGGCATCGGGCGCTATGACGGGCTGGTGACGTTGCATGTTTCCGGCGCGCCGCATGATTGCTTGCGGTTGCTCTATGACGGCAACGATAAGTTATTCCTGCCGGTCGAGAATATCGAAATCCTGTCGCGCTTTGGCACTGAAACTGCCGGCGTGGGCTTGGACAAGTTGGGCGGTGCAGGCTGGCAGGCCCGCAAAGCGCGGATGAAGTCGCGCATTCGCGACATGGCCGGCGAACTGATCCGGATTGCCGCCGCCCGCGCCTTGCGCCAGGCCGAAACCCTGACGCCGGCCGAAGGGGCATGGGACGAGTTCTGCGCCCGCTTCCCGTTTGCCGAAACCGAAGATCAGGCCCGCGCGATTGCGGATGTGATCGAAGATCTGGCGTCCGGCCGGCCGATGGACCGGTTGATCTGCGGCGATGTCGGCTTCGGCAAGACCGAAGTGGCACTGCGGGCGGCTTTCATCGCGGCGATGTCCGGGGCGCAGGTCGCGGTGGTGGTGCCGACCACCTTGTTGGCGCGGCAGCATTTTCGGGTGTTTTCCAAACGTTTCGAGGGCCTGCCGGTCACGGTCGCGCAATTATCGCGGTTGGTCACGACGAAGGAGTCCATCGCGGTCCGTGACGGCCTGGCCAACGGCGATGTCAATATCGTGATCGGCACCCATGCGCTGCTGGCCAAATCTGTGAGCTTTTCCGATCTCGGGCTGCTGATCATCGATGAGGAGCAGCATTTTGGGGTGTCCCACAAGGAGAAGCTGAAAGCGATCAAGGCCGACGTCCATGTGCTGACCCTGACTGCGACGCCGATCCCGCGCACCTTGCAGTTGGCGCTGACCGGCTTGCGGGAAATGAGCCTGATTGCGACGCCGCCGGTCGATCGGCTGGCGGTTCGGACCTTCATCATGCCGTTTGATGCGGTGATTATTCGGGAAGCCATTGCCCGCGAGCGCTTCCGCGGGGGCCAGGTGTTCTGCGTGGTGCCGCGGCTGGAAGACATGGACCGGATGGCGATACGGCTCGCCGAAATTGTGCCGGAGGCGCGCATCGCCCGGGCGCATGGCAGGCTGGCCGCGACCGAGCTTGAGCGGGTGATGACCGAGTTCGCTGACGGCCGCTATGATATTTTGCTATCGACCAATATTATCGAGAGCGGGCTGGATATGCCGGCGGTCAATACGCTGATCATCCATCGCGCTGACATGTTCGGGCTTGGGCAACTGTACCAGCTTCGGGGTCGGGTTGGGCGCGGCAAGCTGCGCGGTTATGCGTATCTGACCTGGCCGCCAACCCGGAAGCTGAGCGTGGCGGCGGAAAAGCGGCTCAATGTGATGCAGACGCTCGATACGCTTGGCGCCGGATTCACGCTGGCGAGCCATGATCTCGATATTCGCGGCGCCGGCAATTTGCTCGGCGATGAGCAGAGCGGGCATATCCGCGAAGTCGGGATTGAGCTTTATCAGCAGATGCTCGACGACGCGGTGGGCGAGTTGCGCAGCGCCAAAGGCGAACGGCGGGAAGCCACGCATGACTGGACGCCGCAAATTTCGCTCGGGCTGCCGGTGCTGATTCCGGAAACCTATGTCCGCGATCTGCCGGTGCGGTTGGGGCTGTATCGCCGGATGGGCGGGTTGGCGTCGGACGGCGAGCAGGAAGCGTTGGCGGCCGAACTGGTCGATCGCTTCGGGCGCATTCCGGTAGAGGTCGAGAATTTGCTCGCCGTGGTCGCGATCAAGCGCGGCTGTCGGGCGGCCGGCATCGACAAGCTCGATTGCGGACCGAAAGGGCTGGTGCTGGCCTTCCGGGGCAATTCGTTCGGTAATCCGGCCGGCCTGGTGCGCTGGCTCGGCGGGCCGGCGAACGCCATACGCGGGGGTGGCACGGTTAAGCTGCGGCCCGACCACAAGCTTGCGGTGGTGCGCGATGTGGCGACATCGCATCGGCTGGGGCTGGCGCGCGACGTGGTGGCGGCGTTGGAGCGGATTGCGAACGAGGCCGCGCGGATGGTGGCGGTCTAGTCATTCGATCAGCAATGCCGCCGCGATAAGAGCAGTGTGGGTCAGCGCCTGCGGGAAATTGCCCATCTGGCGGCGTGCGATCGGATCGTACTCTTCGGCCAGCAACCCGACATCGTTGGCCAGTGTGAGCAGCCGGTCGAACAAAGCGCGCGCGTCATCCTGGCGGCCAATCCGGGCGTAGGCCTCGGCGAGCCAGAAGCTGCAGGGCAGGAAGGTCGCTTCGTGGTCGGGCAAGCCGTCCGACGCGCGGTAGCGGCGGACCAGGCCGCCTTCCATCAGGTCGGCGGCGATTGCATCGATAGTGCCGATCATGCGGGGATCGTCGGGCGGCAGGAAGCCGCTGCGCGGCAGCAGCAGCAAGCTCGCGTCGAGGTCGGTGCCGTCGTAGCACTGGGTGAAACTGTTTCGGGCCGCGTTGAAGCCACGTGCGCAAATCTCGGCGTGGAGATGGTCGCGCACCCCGCGCCAGCGATCGAGCGGACACAGCAAGCCGTTCTGTTCGGCGCTGCTGATGGTCTGGTCGAAGGCGAGCCAGGCCATCATTTTGGAGAAGGTGAAATGCTGTCGGCCGCCACGGGTTTCCCAGATGCCTTCATCCGGCAGGTGCCAGATGGTTTCGAGATGTTCCATAAGCTTGACCTGCAAGTTCCAGCTATCGCGGCTGGGGGCAAGGCCACGGCGCCTGGCATGGCTCAGGGCCGCAACGACCTCGCCATAGACATCGATCTGCAACTGCCCGGCGGCGCCGTTGCCGATCCGAACCGGGCGGGCGCCCTGATAGCCGGGCAACCAGTCGGCTTCCCATTCGGCCAGACGACGCTCGCCGGCGAGGCCATACATGATGCGCAAATCGGACGGTTTGCCGGCGGTGCTGCGATGCAGCCAGTCACTCCAGGCGCGGGCTTCGGTTGAATGCCCGCTATGCAGGAAGGCATCGAGCGCCATGGCGGTGTCGCGCAACCAGCAATAGCGATAGTCCCAGTTGCGTCCGCCGCCATGGGCTTCGGGCAGCGACGTTGTCGGTGCAGCGACCATGCCGCCGGTTGGGGCGTAGGTGAGCGCCTTCAGCGTCATCAGGGACCGTTGGACGGCATCTTCGTAGCGTCCGCGATAAGTTCCGCGTGCCGACCATTCGGACCAGAAGGCCTCGGTTTCGGCAAGGGCGGCGATCGGATCGATCGCTGTCGGTATCGGCAAGTGGCCGGGGCCGTGGCTGAGGGTGAACGGGATGGTTTCGCCCGCAGCGACAGTGAAATCGGCAATGGTCGCGAAGTCCTTGCCGACCAGGGGCACTGCGGTTCGTAGCACGACCTGGTCCGGCCCCGCGACGGCGTGGATGCCGCCTTCGGGCAGCCTTGTGACCCAGGGCGTCGCAGTTCCGTAGTCAAACCGCAAGGTCAAATGCAGCCGGACCGCGACGGTGCCAGTGATGCCGCGCACCAGGCGGATCAGATGGTTGCCATCCTGGTTCGGTGGCATGAAATCGCGCAACGCGATCACTCCAGCGCCGGTGGTGAAAATAGTTTCCAACACCTTGGTGCCGGGCAAGTAGCGTCGGCTGATGGACAGCACGGGCTCGCTCGGCGCGATCAGCCAGTGGCCATGGTCTTGGGTGCCGAGCAAGGCGGCGAAGACGGACGGGCTGTCGAAGCGTGGCCAGCACAGCCAGTCGATGCTGCCCGCACGGCTGACCAGGGCAGCGCTGCGGCAATCGCCGATGATCGCGTAGTCTTCGATCACCGGCTGGTTCATGGGTTCAGTTTGGGCGCCGATTGAGCGGTTTGCCGGTCGGGTCAGCGAAAACTATTGCCCCGGCTTTTTCGCCAGCTGAAGAGCTGCATCTGGACTGGCTTTCACGGTATCGACGGTGGTTTTGTTGTCATCGGCAGATTTTGTATTTTCCGCTGATTTTTGCACAATTTTAGCACCAGCATAGGTTCCAGCACTGATGCCCATCAAGCCCAGTACCGACTGCGGGATATCTGGCATCGTCATGCCGGTCGTTGCCATCTGCTTTAAAATGTAACTGCCGGCGATCACAAAGGTGAAAATCAGGAATTGGAACCGCGACATGCTGGCGCTGCCATCGGCCTCGGCGATCAAATTTCCAAGATTGATTTCTCCGGTGGCAATCCGGGTGATCACCGCCACCCCGAGCATGCCGAGAATCACCACCAAAAACGACCCGATCACGATACCGAGCGTCAATCGTTCGGCCGCGGCGATTTGCGCGTAAGACAACAAAATCGTCAAACCCACAATCGCGATTGCTGTAACCGCAAATGGGCCGGTTTTCTCGACCTGCTCTATCACTTTCTGCCAAGATGCATTCATGCCGCTCCCCCTTTTTTGGATTATTCAGTCCGAATTTAGATCAAAAAGCCGGCCCAACCAGCCAAGCTGGTCGATCGCTTTTGCCCCAAGATATGTCACGTGACTGCCGCCAAGGACCGCTATCAGTTGATCCGGCACCTCCGGCAGGGGCATATTATCGGGACTATGGAGCACCTGTCCGAAATACCAAGCCGCTCCACCCAGACTTAACAGCAGCATTTGCATCCGTGCCGGACTATCAATCCCGGTCTTTCCGGTCGTCAGCAAACCACGGGTCGCGATCCGCCCCACTAGCAACTGCCAACCAACAACTGCGATCAGCGCAATCAGGAACCCACAGAGCTCGAAGCGGATGATTGTTGCCAGCACGCACGCCCCATATATAAAACGGCACTTTTTTCCATGCCATAATATATATCTACCGTCAAGAACTAGAAATCCAGGGCAATCGGGTGAAGGAGTTCGTGACAAACCGGCGAAGTGCTGAATCTATGACATCCGTCGGATCGGTTGAGGGGGATGGCGATGGATGGCGCGGTGGCGGACAGGGCGGCATTCGCCGAGACGGTTGTGTTCCTGA
>JANXRN010000467.1 GCA_025352995.1 Acetobacteraceae bacterium | reverse complement strand
TGCCGCGCGATCCGGCGTGGTTTGCGCTTGGGGTTCTGATCACGGCGTCCGCCACCGCGCTGATCGGGGCGGTGCTGGAAATCACCCTATTGCGAAGGATTTACCGCGCGCCGGAGTTGTTTCAGTTGCTGGCGACTTTCGGCGTGGTGCTGGTGCTGGCCGATGCGACCTTGTGGCTGTGGGGACCGAGCGATCTGCCTTTGCCGCGCCCGCCCTGGCTGCGGCAATTCGTGGTCATCGCCGATAGCCGGTTTCCGCTGTTCGATCTGGTGCTGATCGCCATTGGGCCGCTGGTGCTGGGTGCGCTGCTGCTGGTGTTTCATCGCACGCGCTGGGGCGTACTGGTGCGCGCGGCAACCCAGGACCGCGACATGGTGTCGGCCCTCGGCGTTGATCAGCGCATGCTGTTCACCTCGGTCTTTGCGCTCGGCGCGGGCCTTGCAGGATTGGGGGGCGTGCTTGCACTGCCGGCAGGATCGGCGAATTTGCAAATCGATATGGCAGTGATCACCGAGGCTTTCGTGGTCGTCGTAGTCGGTGGCCTGGGCAGCATTGGCGGCGCCTACCTCGCGGCGGTGCTGATCGGGGTGTTGCAGGCGTTCGGCGTGGTGGTGCTGCCGGGCGCGACCCTGGTGCTGGTGTTTGTGGTGATGGCAGCGGTGCTGGTGCTGCGACCGCACGGGCTGCTCGGCCGCGACCCAGGCGCAAGCCCGACCGAACCGGTGGCTTTGCAAATGCCGGCCGGGGCTTGGCAGATCGGGCTTGGGGTCGCCGGGCTGGCGGTCGCCATCGCGGTGCCGCTGCTGTTCGGACCGTTCGGCATCGCGGTTGCCACTGAAATGCTGGTAGCGATGCTGTTTGCCGCCAGCCTGCACCTGATGATGGGGCCGGGCGGGATGCCGAGCTTTGGCCACGCCGCCTGGTTCGGCATCGGCGCCTACGGCGCGGCATTGCTGGCGCACGCGGTTGCCATGCCGCTGGCGCTTGCTGCCGCGCCCATCCTGGCCGGGCTTGCGGCGTTCACGGTGGGCGCCTTTATCGTCCGCCTGTCGGGCGTCTATCTGGCTATGCTGACCTTGGCCTTCGCGCAGATCGTCTGGGCGGTGGCAGTGCAGTTTGTCGGCCTGACCGGCGGCGATAATGGCGTGCTCGGCGTTTGGCCGGCCGATCCCCGCGCGTTTTATTACATTGCGCTGGCGCTTTGCGTGGGCGGGGTGCTGGTGTTGCGCCGGGTGCTATTTTCACCCTTCGGCTTTGCGCTGCGCGCCGCGCGCGACGCACCCGCGCGGGCAGCAGCGTCGGGAATGAATATCGGCGCCTTGCGGCTGGCCGCCTTCACCTTGGCTGGCGCGGCGGCGGGCCTCGCCGGTGGCGTTTTCACCTACGCCAAGGGCAGCGCTTTCCCGACCTATATCAGCGTCAGCCATTCGGTCGACGCGCTGATCATGGTCCTGCTCGGCGGCATTGGCAGCCTTGCGGGTCCGATCATCGGTGCGGTCGCCTATACCGGGCTGTTCGATCTGCTGCTGGCGAGTGACTACTGGCGTGCCAGGCTGGGCTTGGCAATCATCGCCCTGGTATTGTTCTTCCCCGCCGGGATTGCCGGATGGCGGCGGCGATGAACGTGCTTGAGGTTTCCGATCTGCATAAAAGCTTCGGCGGCGTCCGCGCGGTCGATGGCCTGTCGTTCACAGTGGCGGCGGGCGAAATCCTGGCCCTGATCGGCCCCAACGGCGCCGGCAAATCGACCTGCTTCAATTTGCTCAACGGCCAATTGGCCCCGGATCGCGGCACCGTCCGCTTGTTGGGCTGCGACATCACTGGCCTGAAGCCGCACCACATCGCGCGGCTCGGGGTCGGGCGCAGCTTTCAGATCGCGACGAGCTTTGCATCGATGACGGTGCGGGAAAACCTGCAAACCGCACTCTCTGCCCATCACCGCCAGACCTGGCGTTTCTGGCGCGATGCGATGGCGCAACATGTCCCGCACGCCGAGGCATTGCTGAGCCAGGTCGGGTTGCTACACCAGGCCGATCGCGCCGCCGGGGTTCTGGCCTATGGCGACCTCAAGCGGCTCGACCTCGCCATCGCGCTGGCGGGCGCGCCGAAGTTGCTGCTGATGGATGAACCCAGCGCCGGCATGGCGGCCGCCGAGCGCGGCGATCTGATGCGCCTGGTGCGCGACCTCGCCACTGCGCACCGGATCGCGGTGCTGTTCACCGAGCATGACATGGCGGCAGTGTTCGCCATCGCCGATCGGGTGATGGTGCTGGATCGCGGCCAGATCATCGCCATCGGCGACCCCGCCAGCATCCGCGCCAATCCGGCGGTGCAGGCGAGCTATCTCGGGGCCGCCTCATGACCGCACTGCTCCAAGTGCGCGGGCTGGCCGCGGGTTATGGCCGCGCGGAAATCCTGACCGAGATCGATCTGGCGATCGAACCGGGCGCCATCACCGCGCTGCTGGGCCGCAACGGCGCCGGGAAATCGACCTTAATAAAGACGCTGATCGGCCTGGTCCGCCCCCGCGCGGGCGCGATCAATTTTGCCGGCCAGGACATCACCAACCTGCCACCATGGCGCATCGCCCGGCTCGGCCTTGGCTACGTGCCGGAAGAGCGCCGGATTTTCACCGACCTCACAGTGGCGGAAAACTTGATGGTGGGCGTGCAGCCGGCGCGCGACGGCAGGCCGGCCTGGACTAGCGCGCGGATTTTCGCCCTGTTCCCGAACCTGGCCGAGCGCGCCCAGGCGTCCGCCCGCCAGATCAGCGGCGGCGAGCAGCAAATGCTCGCCATCGCCCGCACTTTGATGGGCAACCCAAGCCTGCTGCTGCTCGATGAGCCGTCAGAAGGCCTCGCCCCGGTGATCGTGGCCGAAATGATCATCATGCTGCGACGCCTGCGCGATAGCGGGGTGACCATCCTGGTCGCCGAACAAAATCTCGGCTTTGCCGCAGCCCTGGCCGATCACGCGGTGATCCTGGAAACCGGCCGGCTGGTGTGGACCGGCGCAATGGCCGGCTTGACCGCCGATCAGGCGCTGCGAACCCGGTATCTCGGGGTTTGATCGCTCACAAAACCGGGTTCAGCCGATACCCACCACCCTCGGTCACTAGCAACTTCGCCAATGACGGATCAATTTCGATCTTCTGCCGCAGCCGATAAATATGGGTTTCGAGGGTGTGGGTCGTAACTTGGGCGTTATAGCCCCAGACTTCATTCAGCAAGGTCTGCCGCCCGACCGCCACCGGCCCGGCGCGGTAGAGAAACTTGAGGATCGCGGACTCTTTCTCGGTCAGCTTGATGCGCTTCTGCTGGTCGGGAATTTCGAGCAGCTTCGCCGCCGGGCGGAACACGAACGGCCCGATCAGGAACACCACGTCCTCGCTGCTGTCGAAGCTGCGCAACTGCGCCCGCAAGCGCGCCAGCAATTCGGCCAAGCGGAACGGCTTGGCGATATAGTCGTTGGCCCCGGAATCGAGCCCGCGCACCACATCGGCCTCCGCGTCCGATCCGGTCAACATGATGATCGGGATTTTGATCCCGGCCGCGCGCAGCCTGGTGCATAGATCGCGCCCATCGCCGTCCGGTAGGCCGATATCGAGGATCAGCGCGTCGAAATGTTGCGCCCGATCAAGCAGGATCGCGCTGGCGGCGGCAACACTGCCGGCCTGGCTCACCACGAACTCGCGCCCCTGCGCAAGTTGCTCGACCAGGATCGCGCATAGCGCAGGATCGTCATCAACAATCAAAACCGGGCGAGCATCCGCCATTCCGTGCCTATCCTCTGCTACCGATCCCCACGCCACGACTATGCGACACAATCCCGGCCGATGCGACTCCGCTCTCGAGTCCCACCCTATGCAACGAAGCTGACAGAATGGTTTCAACCGCCTGGCTGGATTCTCCCCCGGCCCGCCCCATATGCGAGCCTCGTAACCCTGTTCACCCGGACAGGCCGTTTGCACCAGGCATCATTCTGTCGCAATGATCGTCCACCACCACCCCGCACCGACCTGCGTGTCGCGTTGCGGGACTTGCACCCGGAACCATGATGACCGCTCTCCCGCCGCGTAACCGTGCAGCCGACTTGTCATCGGGACCGCTTTCCGCGCGTATCAGCCCGTTACCGGACCCCGAGACTTTGCGGTTGCGCCATGTGCATCGCGCGATTGCGGATTTGCGGCGCGGGACTCCGGTGATCCTGAACGGGCCGACGCCATTGATTGTGCTCGGCGCCGAAACCGCGGGCGCTGCCGGCCTGGAGGATATTGCCGCCCTCGCCGCCGGGCCGGCATGCCTGCTGCTCGCGCATGGCCGGGCGGAAGCCATGACCGGCGCGGCGGCGGCGCTGGTCGCGGTGGCAACGCCGAAAGCCCTGCTGGCGCCGGCCTTCCTGCGCAGCCTGGCGGACCCAACCGCGGAACAAATGCTTGGCGCCCGTCCCAAGCCGGCCGCGATCCCCGATCTCGGGCCTGCCGCGATCCAACTGGTCAAACTCGGCCGTTTGTTGCCGGCGGCGTTGGTGGCGCCGGTCAAGGCCGTGGATGCCGCCAGCCTGCGCGACCTGCTGGTGGTCGAGGCATCCGACGTCATGGCCTATAAATCGGTGTCGGCCTCCGGCCTTTCCCGGGTTGCCGAAGCCTCCGTCCCGCTTGAAGACGCGCCCGATGCGCGCATCATTGCCTTCCGTTCCCCCGATGGCGGCATTGAGCATCTGGCGATCCTGATTGGCCGTCCCGAGGCCGCCGAGGCACCGTTGGTCCGGCTCCACTCCGAATGCTTCACCGGCGATCTGCTGGGCAGCCTGCGCTGCGATTGCGGCGAGCAGCTGCGGGGTGCGATCGCCCGCATCGCCGCCGATGGTGCGGGCGTGCTGCTTTACCTGGCGCAGGAAGGCCGGGGCATTGGCCTGGCCAACAAGCTGCGCGCCTACGCGATGCAAGATCGCGGGCTCGATACGATCGATGCCAACCGCGCGCTCGGCTGGGGTGCCGACGAACGCAATTTCATGGTCGCGGCCACCATGCTGGAAGAACTCGGCATCCGGTCAGTGCGGTTGCTGACCAACAACCCCGACAAGGTCGCCGCGATGGTCAGTTGCGGCATCAATGTCCAGCGCCGCGAAGACCATGCCTTCGCGCCGAACGGGGTGAACGACCATTACCTCGACACCAAGATGCGCCGCTTCGGACATTATCTTGGCTAATCCAGGTGGGATCGCCCGGGTCAGCCGCGACGGGTGGTTGATCTTCCAGGAGCGCCGCGTGCGGGCCGCATTGGGCCGCGGCGGCGTGCGTGCTGACAAAATGGAAGGCGATGGCGCAACTCCGATTGGATTATTGCCGCTGCGCCGGGTGTTTTACCGCGCCGACCGGATCGTCATCCCCGCCACCACCCTGCCCCGCGAGCCGATCACTGCAACCGACGGCTGGTGCGACGACCCTCATGATCGCGCCTACAACCGTGCTGTCGCCCTGCCCTACCCTGCGCGGCACGAGGAGCTTTGGCGTGCCGATGCGGTTTATGATCTGGTGGTCGTGCTCGGCTGGAACGATGCGCCGGTGGTGGCCAATCGCGGCAGTGCGATCTTTTTGCACTTGGCGCGGCCCGACTACGCGCCGACCGATGGCTGCGTCGCGCTTGCCTTGCCAGATTTGCGCTGGTTGCTCGCAGCCGGGGTGACCGCGCTGGAGATTGTCCGGTAGTCCTACCACGTCATCGCGCTATCCATCTGCGCACCCTGCCGCATGCTGCGCCCGGCAAACGCGCTTTGCCATTCTTTGAACGCCATGTAGCGCGGCGCGAGGAACTGATAGGTCTGGGTGATCAACCGCCAGCCATGCTCATCAAGCGCCCGGCTGGCGATCGGCCCGGCGGCACCCCAGGCGAGCAAAATCGGCCCCCAGGCGCACTGGCTGCGATAAAGCGAGTCGCGGTTTGACCGGATGAAGGCGCGCTGGCTCGCCGGGTTGCGCAGGGCGGCCATCACTTCTTCGGTTTGCGCGTCAATTTCCTCGAACCGACCCGAAATCGCCTGAACCGCGCAATCGCACAGGCGCGATGCCTGGCGCAACGCTTCCAGCCGGACGGTTCCGATGCGCTGGCTGCGCCCAAGCTCGGTAAGCGTGGTGGCCACCATCACCACCTTACGCAGCAACCCGTCGCGCAACGCTTCGATGAAAGCCCGGTCTTCCCCCAGCGTCGCGATCAGCCCCAGCACGTCGGTCGAACTTGGCAGGCCCAATTCTTCGGCAGCGCGGTCGAAAGCTAATTGCACGACGTGGCGCAGCGACGCATCGTCATCAAGCGCAAGGGTTAGGGTTTCCGCAGTCAGAGTCGCCGCGCGATCGGGCGCAATCCAGGCCAGAAGCTGCATGCGCAATTTATTGCCGGCGAGCCGGCGGTGCTTGTCACCCGGGTCCCAACTGGCGTCACCGGACAGAACCTCACTCGGCAGTTTTTCGCCCAGCCGCAGTCCGGGCACGAAATCGAGGCTTTCAGCGATCAGCCCCAACATGCGGCCGTCGGGGCTGGCATCGTCAATGCAGAATTCCCGCTGCAAGGACCGCAACGGCACCGCAGCCTCCCGATCGCCCATTTCCACCACCACCACCGGCGTGCCGTCAGACTCGGCGCGGCGGAACATCTGAATATTGAGGGTTTTGAAGAACGGGTGGCTCAGCAGACATAGTTCTTGGTGCACCGAATTCTGTCCTTGGCCGAACGCCCCCACTGGGCAAAACAGAGCCTGGAGCAAAGCGGTAAAGGAATGATGACCCGGTGACGGCCGGCGTGGGTAATAGGTTCTTCATCTTTGTGCATAATTTTGGGAATTCAGACGCAAGGTGAGAACAGATCATGCTGCACGATACGCACGTCGCCTTCGATATGCGGGCAAGGCAAGGCGCCGAACCGGTTCCGCACCGCTACCAGCCCGCATTGTCGCTGCATAACAGTGACCTCGTCGCGATCCGCGCGCGTCATCATCGCGACCGGTTGGTCGCGGCGCCAACCTGGCCGGACACGGTGGCGATCTGGCTTAATCCAACCGCCCGCGCGCTTGCCCATCCGGATTTTCCGCGCGAACTCGGCACCCAGTTGCGCGCGGTGGGCGTCGCGCCGGCGCGGATCAGTCTGGAACTGCCGGAAGCTGCCGCGATGGCAATCCCCCCTCACGGGCTGTTAACGCTATCGGCCCTGCGCGATATTGGGGTTGGGCTGATCCTGACCGAATTTGGCGGGGCGATTGCCAGCCTGTCCGCCCTCAAACGCCTGCCCTTGACCGCGATGACGCTCAGCCCGGCGTTGGTGCACAGCCTGCCCACCGATCGCGAGGATGCGGGACTGGTGCGCGCGGCGATCTCGGCCGCCGATACGCTCGGTCTCGCGGTGATCGCCGACGGGGTTGCCACCCCGGCCCAACGCAACTGGCTTGCCGACCAGGGCTGCCTTGCCGGGCTTGGTCCCTTCTTCGCGGCCCCGATGTCCGCCCAAGGTTTGGCGACTTGGCTGGCCGGGACTTGTCAGCCCGACCGTGTCGCCGCAATACAGCATTGTGACTGACATTTACGCGTCCACCATCCTCGACCTTACCCAGACCAGCGGCCGCGCCGGATCGATCAGCCCGACCGACGCCGCCCGTGCCGTCGCCGCCGCGCTGATGCCCAATTGCGGGCCGGATGCGTGGCACCCCTACCTCGCCCCGATCCGCCGCAGCGCGGTTGCCCTGGCGCGCGACGGCCGCATCGAAATTTTGCGCAAGGGCAAGCCGGTTGATCCCACCGGCGTAAAGGGCGTCATCCGCCTGCGGATCGCCGCCCCGACGGAGAGCTGACATGCGCATCATCATCCCCCTGCTGCGTGATGCCTGGCGCCTTGCCCGGCCCTATTTCGCGTCGGAGGAAAAATACCGCGCCTGGCTGCTGCTGGCTGCCGTGGTTGGCCTGACCCTCGGGCTGGTCGGCATGGATGTGGTGCTGAGCTTCTGGAACCGCGCCTTTTATGACGCGCTGCAAGCCAAAGATGCGCGCGCGTTCATGGATCTGCTGCTGACCTGGCAAATTGCCGATGGCTGGCTGCTGCCGGGCTTCATCTGGGTCGCCGGCGCCTATGTGCTGGTCGCGGTTTATGTGCGCTATTTGACCCAGATGCTGGTGATCGGCTGGCGCGCCTGGATGACGCAACGCTTTGTCGCCGCCTGGATGGCCGACCAGGTTTACTACCGGCTCGGCCTGACAGCTGCCGCCCGCACCGGCGCGGACAACCCCGACCAGCGCATCGCCGAGGACGTCCGCGATTTCGTCGATCGCAGCTTGAGCCTGAGCCTCGATCTGATGTCGAACGTGGTGTCGCTATCAAGCTTCGTTGCGATTTTATGGAGCCTGTCCGGGCCGCTGAGCCTGTGGGGGGTGACCGTGCCCGGCTACATGGTGTGGGCGGCGTTGCTCTATGCGGCCCTCGGCAGCGTTCTGATCCATTTTGTCGGCAAGCCTTTGGCGGGGCTGCGTTTCCGCCAGCAGAAGGTCGAAGCCGATTTCCGCTTCGCGATGATGCGGCTGCGCGAAAATGCCGAGGGCATCGCGCTCTATGCTGGTGAGGCTGACGAACGCAAAGGCCTGCGCGCCCGCTTCGCCGCCCTGATCGGCAATTGGTGGGACATCATGCGCCGCGCCAAGCTGATCAACGCGCTGGCCGGGGCCTATGGCCAGGCGGCGGTGGTATTCCCGATCCTGGTCGCCGCCCCGCGCTTCTTTGCCGGTGAAATCGCCTTGGGCGGCTTGACGCAGACCGCTGGCGCGTTTGGGCAGGTGCAAGGATCGATGTCCTGGTTCGTCAATTCCTATGCCGGGTTGGCCGAATGGCGGGCCATCGTCGATCGGTTGGCCGGGTTTGAACGCGCGATGAAAGCCGCCAGCGTCCAAAAGGGCCTCAGCGAAACCTATGCGGCCGACGGCAATTTCGCCCTGCAGGGCGCAACCCTCGGCCTACCTGACGGGCGCAAACTGGCGGACGCCGCCGATCTGGTGCTGCAACGCGGCCAGTCCGTGGTGGTGACAGGGCGGTCCGGGTCCGGCAAATCCACCCTGTTCCGCGCGCTGGCCGGCATCTGGCCGTTTGCCTCCGGTATTATCGCCCGGCCGGAGGCATCGAGCCTGTTCCTGCCGCAACGTGCCTACCTGCCACTCGGCAGCTTGCGCCGCGCGCTGACCTACCCGGACGACGCCGCCGTGCATTCCGACGCCGCTCTGGTTGATGTGCTGGAAAAAACCGGGCTTGGCGGGTTGGTGCTGCAACTAGACGCCGAGGACGAGTGGAGCCAGCGTCTGTCGGGCGGTGAACAGCAGCGCCTCGCTATCGCGCGGGCGTTGCTGCAACGACCGGAATGGCTGTTCCTTGATGAGGCCACCGCGAGCCTCGATCCAGAAAGCGAGGCGATGCTTTACGCACTGCTGAAACGCGAATTGCCGGGAACGACGATTGTCTCGATCGCCCACCGGCCCGCGGTCGCCGCGTTCCATGACCGGCACCTGGTGATGCAGGATCAGAGTGTGTCCGAAACATAGTTCGAACAAGGGAATGAAAGTGGAATTTTATTGGCGCCGAGATTGACGATATCGACATTATCTGGGCTAAATTCATCAATGCAATACGCTTCGATGACTATTAAACCAAGTGAGAACTAAAGGCATGAAGCTCGGAATTCTAGCCATCGTCGCCGCACTTGCCGGCCCCCTGGTGCTGGCACTGTTCGGTTTTCGCACCGATGGGCAAACCGCCACCTTTGACGGACCGTTTGCAGTGGGATCGCTGCATGGCTTCCGCGCGGCCCTAGCAGACGGATCGCTGATTCCGAGTTGGATCGCGACTGCCAATGGCGATTTGGGTGCTCCCATATTCTGGATCTACCCGAGGGGGGCCTATTTCATTGCGTCGGCCCTGGCGGCGTTGTTCGGTCCCGGCCTGGACGATGCGTCAGCGATATGGCTCGCCGCTGCCCTTTTTCGTATGGTTGGCATTTTAGGCTGCGTGCTTTGGCTTCGCCCGATCGCAGGTCTGGAAGCGGCACTGATCGCTGCGGCAGCCTACGCTGTGATGCCCAATGGTGCATTTGAGACGCCTTACGTGATGGGTGGGTTCGCCCAGATGGCGGGCATCGCGTTGTTCCCCTTTGCGCTGATCGCGATGGATCGCAGCGCTGATAATTTGCTGCGCCGGGTCGTGTGGCTTGCCCCAGCAATCGCGGCGATCGCCCTCTTGAATCTCCCAATGGTCGTGGTTGCAGGGGTGATGGTTGGCATTTACGGCGCGATAGAGGGCGCCGGCAGCTGGCGTCGCTTTATACGTGGTGGGTTGGGGGCGGCGTGCGGCGTCGTGCTGGGCCTTGCGCTCGCGGGGGCGTCTTTAGTGACGGCGCTCCTGCTGCAGCAGGAAGTTGCGATCGAGCGTACATTCGTCACATTTGAAAAAATACCGTTTTTGTTTACTTGGCAGAGAATGTTCCAGTCCAACTGGCCAGCGCATGCCGCCCTTGAACATTTTGGAGTAATAATACCCGTAGCCGTCGCAGCAGTGGGGCTATGCGCGACACGTGGAAAAAAGCTGATCAGACAACGAACTATGCTGTTAACATTTGTGGTGTCCGTATTTTTGATCACACCTTTCAGCCAACTTGCTTGGAAATATCTTCCAATCCTGGCGCGCGTTCAATTTCCCGGCCGATTCGTCGATGTAACTGCGCTCTTCAGTGCAGGTATTTTAGCGTTGGGATTGCCTGCTTTGAAACTGAAATGGCAACGAACCATAGTCGGTGGCATCGTTGCGGGCGCGGTTATCTTGGTCAGTCTACAGATTTCGCGAAGCGATTTCCGATCGGGCGCCGAACGTACCGCCGCAGCGCTCGCCGACCCCTGGTCCAACGTTGGCACGTTTGTACCCCCTGGTCCGCCCAGGGATTTCTGGGACCAAGCCCGTTTGGCCGGGCCATCGGCAATGGCAAAGGAAGCGAAACGTCTAACTGGGTGCGACACACGCCGTGGGCTCAGCTTAGATCATATTTCAGGCGGCTTTAGTGTCGATGTGACAGGCTGCACGGGCCAAGTGATATTGCCTGTATTCGCCTTCCCCGGATGGGTCGTCGAAGGGACTTCGGTGCTTCCGGACAAGGATCCAGCCACCGGTCTGCTAAGAACCGACGTGCAACTGGGAACGACTAAAGTCGTTCTGCACCGAGAAGCCCCGCCCGCCCTGATGCCAGGCCTCCTCTGTAGCCTCGTTGCTTTCCTAATATGGGTCGGCCTTACCTACTGGGCCTCCCGTAGCACCGCCAGAACCGCATCGCCGTAGCGCGCGAGTTTCGATGCCCCAACCCCTTTGATTTCCCCCAACCCATCCAACCCGGTCGGCTGCACGGCGGCGATTTCCCGCAGCACCGTGTCGTGAAAAATCACATAGGGCGGCACGGATTGCGCCTTGGCCTGCACCGCGCGCCATTTGCGCAGCGCTTCGAACCGGCCTTCGTCGGCGCCGGACGGGCTCGTGGTCGGCGCCGCCCCCCGCGCTGCGCGGGCCTTGCGCGGCGCCAGCGTGTCTTCGCGCAGCATCACCTGTTCCTCGCCACGCAAAATTGGCCGCGCTTTTTCCTGATCTAATGTCAGCGTTGCATACTCACCGCTATCAACGTTCAACGCGCCCTTGGCGATCAACTGGCGCACCACCCCGCGCCAGAACCCCTCTGGCCGATCGCGGCCAATGCCGAACGTTGACAACCTATCGTGGCTCCAGCGCACGATCGCGTCACTCGCCTCCCCCATCAGCACCGCAATCACATGCTTGGCGCCAAAGCGCTGCCCGGTGCGATAAACCGCCGACAGCACCTTCTGCGCCTCAATTGTGCCCTCAAACAACCCAACCGGGGACACGCAATTATCGCAATGGCCACAGGCCTGGGCGAATTCCTCGCCAAAACACGCCAGCAACGACCGCGTGCGACATGCGGTCGTCTCGGTCAGCGAAATCATCGCCTCCAACCGCACCCGCTGGCTGCGCTTCTGCAAGTCGGGCGCAGTCGATGTCTGCAACCAATAGCGCGCCCGGGCGATATCCTCCCCGCCATACAGCAACAATGTCTCCGCCAGATCGCCGTCGCGCCCCGCCCGGCCGATTTGCTGATAATACGATTCCGGGCTGTCCGGCATGTCTAGATGCGCCACAAACCGCACGTCCGGCCGGTCAATCCCCATGCCAAACGCAATCGTCGCCACCATCACCATCGGCTCACCAGCGCGAAACCGCATCGCCGCGTTGCGCTTGACCTCCGGTGCCAAACCGGCATGAAACGCCACCGCCGGCAAACCGCGCTTGACCAAACTCTCCGCCATACGCTCGGTCTTGGCCCGACTGCCACAATAAACAATCCCCGCCTGCTGCGGGTGCCGCTTCAGGAAATCCAGCAACTGCGCCGTCTCCGACGACTTCGCATCCGCCGTCAAAAACAAGTTCGACCGATGGAAACTCGCGGCAAAAACCGCCGCATCCTCCATCCCCAACGCATGCAAAATATCTACCCGCGTCCGC
>JANXRN010000461.1 GCA_025352995.1 Acetobacteraceae bacterium | reverse complement strand
GTACCCACTCGGAGAGTGGGTACGCCAACGGCCAGGAATGGATAAAGTTTTTTTGGTTCTTTTTGTTCACAAAAAGAACGCGCTTACTCACCCTCGCCCAAACCCCGCCATCAAGGTCCCGCGCCAAGCATCAAAGCGATGTTTGGCCTGGCGCAGGGTATTTTCCAGCCGCAGCGCCAAAGTCGGGCGCTGGGCGACGAAATAGAACATGTCCGGACCCGGCGCGCCAAGGTTGGATTTATACCGGTTATCGCCGGCCATGAAGTCGTAAATTGCCGCGCCTTCGGCAAGATGCGCCTCGATCGCAAGGACATGATTGACCAGCCCCGGCTTCAGCTTCCCGTCATCTTCGTAAAGAATCCCGGTCAGATAGGCATAGACCTGCCCACGATAGATGAAATTAAAAACATAGCCGATGGCCTGCTCGCCAGCGCTGACTCGGAACAGTTCCACCGTGCCGCGGGCGAGGCAGGTGCGCAGCAGTTGACGTTGGAATGCGACGAAATAGGGATTGGCGAACCCCCCGGCTTCCCCGCGCGCGACCCAATAAATCTGATGCAGCACGCCCAACTCATCGAGCCAGATATTCGCCTGATCTACCGTCGTGGCGCGGGTGGCAACAAGCGCGCCACGCTTTTCGTAAAGCCGCATCGAGCGCCGAATTTGCTGGCGGGTATTGGCGCTGAGCGTGTCGAGATAGGCTTTCCCGCTTTCGCGCACCGCGTTGAGATCGATCCGATAAGACGGCTTGGACTGCACGTCGGTAAATGTGGCGCCGCTGTCCACGATCGCCTGGTCAATTGGGGCGCAGGCGGTTTTCATGTGGAGTTCATCGCGGCGCTGGCCGGCGACGGTGATGCCGCTGGTCAGATATTTAATCGCCGCGGCGTCAAACCGGCCTTCCAGCCCGCGTTCAACCATGAAGCCGTTATATTCGACGGTGATGATGTCGAACGCCGGGTCACCGGTCGCATTCAGATGTAAACCGTGGATGGTCAGCCCGGTCGGGCTGCGGCGCGCGCGCGGCATCAGGGCTGCGAGCAGCACCACCCGTCCCTGGTGCCGGCCGATCAGGATGGCGGGGCTGATTTTGGCGGTTTCGATCCAACTGCCGATCCAGTCCCAGGACAGGAAGAACATCGGCTCCGCGCGTGCCTCCAACTCCTGCCACAGCGCGGCGCGGGCCGGGGGCGTCAGGTTTTCGGCGATGTCGAACGCTATATCCATCTGGGCCGTGTCATCCCGCTACAGGAAAAATTAGCTGAAACCGGTCGCCATCAGTGCGGCCAAAGGTTACACTTGCCCCATGGTTCCCGCTACCTCTGCGTCCATTTTTTCCGCCGTCCGCGTTGCGCGCCTGCCCCCCGGGCCGCCGCTTCTGCAAGTTGTTGTCGATACCGAGGAGGAGTTTGATTGGGCCGCCCCGTTCAATCGCGCCAGCACCGCCACCGCCGCGATTGCCGCCCAGGGCCTGGCGCAGGCGACCTTCGCGCCGTATGGGCTGCGCCCGACCTATGTGATCGACTATCCGGTGGCGACCACCCCGTCCGCCATCGCGGTTCTGAAGGGCTTCCGCGACGCGGGCCTTTGCCAGATCGGCGCGCATTTGCATCCTTGGGTCAGCCCGCCGCATGACGAAGATGTGAATGACGTCAATTCCTATGCCGGCAATCTGCCGCCAGTGTTGGAGCGGGCGAAGCTCATTCAACTGACCAAGGCAATCACCGAAAATTTCGGCGCCGCGCCGATCATGTTCAAAGCCGGGCGCTACGGCCTTGGGCCGCAAACCGCCGCGACCCTGGCGGAACTCGGCTACCGGATCGACCTCAGTGCGCTGGTACATACCGATTTACGCCCCATCCATGGCCCAGATTATCGTGGCACGCCGGATCGGCCGTTCTGGTTTGGCGACGGGCTGTTCGAAATTCCGATGACGCGCGGGTTTTCCGGGCTGCTGGCGCGGATCGGGCCGGCCGCCTATGACGCCGCGCGCAGCCGCTGGGGCCGTCGGGCACGCTTGCCGGGGATCATGTCGCGGCTCAGCCTGCTCGACCGTTCGACCCTGACGCCGGAAGGGGTGGATTTCGCCACCCAACGCCGACTGGTGCGCGCGATGCTGGCGCAAGGCCATCGGGTGTTCACCTTAAGCTACCACAGCCCGTCACTCATGGTCGGCCACACGCCCTACGTGCGCAACGCTGCCGATCTGGCGGCGTTCCTTGATCAGTTGCAGCGCATCATGGCGCTGTTTTTCGAGGAATTAGGCGCGCAAGCTACCACCCCGGAAGCGGTGATGGCGCTGGCCGGATAGGCGCTGGGTGCGGCCCCAAACGGTGCCGCACCCGGTTTCCTATTCCACTGTCTCCGGCTGCCGGGCCGGATCGCCGGCATCGCTTTCCGGCTTGGGCAGCGCCGGCACCGGGGCGGGAATGAACTCGAAATCGAGCGCATTATCCTTCAGCGTCACCTTCACCGACCCACCATGCACCAGCCGGCCGAACAGCAATTCCTCGGCCAGCGGCTTCTTGATGTGCTCCTGGATCACCCGGCCCAGCGGCCGCGCGCCGTTCAACCGATCGTAGCCGCGTTCGGCGAGCCATTCCTTGGCGGCCGATGACAGCTCAATCGTCACGTTGCGGTCGGCCAACTGGGCCTCAAGCTGCATGACGAATTTTTCGACCACGCGCCCGACGACTTCCGGCGTTAGGCTGGCAAACGCGATCGTCGCGTCAAGCCGGTTGCGGAATTCGGGGGTGAACATCCGCTTGATCGCGTCGTCATCCTCACCAATCCGCGCCTCCCGCCCGAAGCCGATGGCTTCCTTGGCCATGTCGGCCGCCCCGGCATTGGTGGTCATGATCAGAATGACATTGCGGAAATCGACCGCCTTGCCGTTGTGATCAGTCAACTTGCCGTGATCCATCACCTGCAACAGGATGTTGAACAGATCGGGATGGGCTTTCTCGATTTCGTCCAGCAGCAGCACGCAATGCGGATGCTGGTCGATCGCATCCGTCAGCAACCCGCCCTGGTCGAAACCCACATACCCCGGCGGCGCGCCGAGCAGACGAGAAACCGAATGGCGCTCCATGTATTCGGACATGTCGAAGCGGGTAATTTCTATGCCCAACG
>JANXRN010000428.1 GCA_025352995.1 Acetobacteraceae bacterium | reverse complement strand
GCGGTGCTGCGGGAATTTGGCGTGGTGCGGGCGCGCACCACCGAAGAAATGATCGACATCGCGGTGACCGCGACGAAAAAGATTTATCCGGTTGGCAACACGCTTGGGGTGTTTACCGTGAGCGGCGGGGCGGGCGTGTTGATGAGCGATGCCGCCGAGCAGCTTGGGCTGGCGATGCCGGAAATGCCGCAAGATGCGCAAGACCGTCTGCGCGCCATCATCCCGTTCTGCGCGCCGCGCAACCCGGTGGATTGCACCGCCCAGGTGACCAACCAGCCCGGATCGCTGGGCGAATTTGCCAAGGCAATCGTGGTCGATGGCGGCTATAAATCCATCCTGTCCTTCTGGTCGCAAGCTGGCGCGACCGAAGCCAATATCGCGCGACTGACCGGAACGCTGGGGCCGTTGATGAAGGACCACCCGGATCGGCTGTTCATGCTGTCGGTGTTGGCGCCGCCGGCGACGCAGAAAATCTACGAAGATGCCGGCTTCGTGGTGATGGAAGACCCGAGCCGGGCGGTCACCGCAATCCACGCGATGGGCCGGTTTGGCGATGGATTTGCCGCCGCGGCGCCGGCCGCGCCGCCATTGGTGCCGATGGTGAATTTGCCGGCAACAACGCCAAGCGAGGCGGAGGCGAAATCCCTGCTGATCCAGGCGGGCATCGCGTCCGCCGCCGAAATCGTGGCGACCAGCGCCGATGCGGCGGTGGCGGCGGCGGTGAAAATCGGCTTTCCGGTGGTGATGAAGATCGTTTCCCCCGACATCATCCATAAGTCGGAAATCGGCGGGGTGCTGCTGGATATTGGCGATGAAGCGGCGGTGCGGGCAGGCTTTGCCACCTTGATGCAGCGCGGCGGGGCGGTTGCGGGCGCGAAGCTCGAAGGCGTGCTGGTGGCGCAGCAAGTGAAGGGCGGGGTGGAATGCATTCTCGGCATTCATCGCGATCCGGTGTTCGGGCCGATCGCGATGTTCGGCCTCGGCGGGATTTTCGTCGAAATCATGAAGGATGTGGTCTTTCATCGCTGCCCGTTCGGGGAAGATGTGGCGGAAGCCATGATCCGATCGATCAAGTCGCTGCCGCTGCTGACCGGCGCGCGCGGGCGCAAGCCTGCCGATATCAAGGCGCTCGCCACCATGCTTGAGCGGCTGTCGGTGTTCGCGCATCAAGCGGGCGACAGGCTGGCGGGCATCGATCTCAACCCGGTGCTGGCGATGCCGGAAGGCCAAGGCGCGTTCGCGGTGGACGCAGTGATAGAGTTGACGCAAAGCTGAAGGGACTGGGAACGCATGATCAATAAGATCGTACCCTCGATGGCGGATGCCGTCGCGGGGGTCAAAGACGGGATGACGATATTGCTGGGCGGCTTCGGATCGGTCGGGCAGCCCAACCATCTTGTGCAAGGCGTGATTGACCTCGGGGTGAAAGACCTTGTCGTCGTCGCCAATAATGCCGGTGGTGGCCAGGCCGGCCTGGCGCTGATGATGGAACTCGGCCGGGTGCGGAAGATCATCTGCACCTTCCCACGCAGCGCCAATTCGACGATTTTCGAGGAGCTTTATCGCGCCGGGAAGATCGAACTCGAAATCGTCCCGCAAGGCACGATGGCCGAACGCATTCGCGCCGCTGGCGCCGGGATTGGCGGGTTCTACACCGCAACCGGGGTCGGCACCAAAATGGCCGAGGGTAAGGAAGTCCGTGAAATCGACGGGCGGATGATGGTGCTGGAAAAGGCGCTGCATGCCGAAGTGGCGTTGGTGGAAGCGTGGGAAGCCGATCGCTGGGGCAATCTGACCTTCCGCAAATCCGGGCGCAACTTCAACCCGATCATGGCAACGGCCGCCGCCCTGACCATCGTGCAGGCGCAGCATATTGTCGAACTTGGCGATATTCCGCCGGAACATGTCATGACGCCGGGGATTTTCGTCGATCGGGTGGTGCATGTGCCCTACGGCGATCCGGCTTTTTAAGGGAAGGAAGGGTGTTCTTTTTGTGAACAAAAAGAACCAAAAAAACTTTCCCACTTTGGATACGGTTGCCGAGGGACTGCGGTAAACTCCCGAGCCAACGGCCGCAATCGACAACTCTGCTAGGAGACCAACCATGGACGCAGTCACCGACGCCAAACCTTGGAACCGCCTGCAAATGGCCGAACGCCTGGCGGTGGACGTGCCGGAGGGCTGGTACGTCAATCTCGGGATCGGCATGCCGACCACGGTTGCCGACTACGTTCCGCTGGAGCGCGAAGTGGTGTTCCATTCGGAAAACGGCGTGCTCGGCATGGGGCCAAAGCCGGCCGATGCCGATCGTGACCCGTGGCTGATCAACGCCGGCAAGCAGCACGTGACCATGCGGCCGGGCGGCAGCTACGTGCATCACGCCGACAGCTTTGCGATGATCCGCGGTGGGCACCTCGATCTTTGCGTGCTGGGTGCGTTCGAAGTGGCCGAAAATGGCGACATCGCCAACTGGGCGACCAGCGAAAATGACAGCGCGCCGGCAGTCGGCGGGGCGATGGATCTGGCGGCGGGCGCCAAGCGGCTGTGGGTGATCATGGATCACATGACCAAGGACGGGCGGTCCAAACTGGTCAGGAAATGCGACTATCCGCTGACCGCGCCGGGCGCGGTGAAGCGGGTTTACACCAATTATGGTGTGTTCGACGTGACGCCGGACGGCTTTACCGTCATCGATCTGGCGCCGGGCGTGACACGGGATATGGTGCAGGCCAAGACGGACGCGCCGCTGACGTTCAAGGTTTAGAGTCATGTTTTCGCGATCATCTTTATCCGTTCAAACGAAGCCGTTTGAACGGATGATGCTCTAGCAATGGACGACGATCGCACGGACAGCATTCGGCTGATCCGCGATTCGGCGGCGGGCATTGCGCCGCGCACCGGTGATTTGCGCCGTATTCGCGCGCTGCGCTTTCAAACTCCAGGCTTTGATCGAGGGGTTTGGGCGCAGATGTGCGAGATGGGGTGGCCAGGACTGCTGGTCGCCGAAGAAAATGGCGGCGCGGGCCAGGGGATGGGCGCCTATTGCGCGCTCGCCGAGGAATTGGGCGCAGCACTCGCGCCGGAACCGCTGATCGGGGCGAGCATGTGTGCGTCCGTGCTGCGCGGGACCGATTTGTCCCGGCTGTTGGATGGCAGCGCATTGGTGCTGCCAGCGTGGCAGGAACGTGCCAATCGGTTTGATGTTGGGGCGGAAACCACCATTACCAATGGCCGAGTAACCGGCACGAAGCTTTTCATCCCCGGCGCCGGCGGGGCGGACTTGTTTCTGGTCGCCGGGCGCGATGGCCTGGCACTGGTGGCGGCAGACGCAACCGGGGTTTCGGTGCGGCTGGAGAAAACCCAGGACGGTGGCGAATTCGGCACATTGGTGCTGGATGGGGCCCCGTGCACGCCGGTTGCGGGGGACCTGACGGAGGCCCTGGATCAGGCGGCACTGGCGATTTCCGCCTATTTGTTGGGGGCGATGGATCGGGCTTTTGCCCTGACCTTGGATTATTTGCGCACCCGCCAGCAGTTCGGCAAACCGATCGGCAGTTTCCAGGCGTTGCAGCACCGGGCAGCGGATTTGAAAATCCAGGTCGCCTTGACCCGGGCGAGCGTGGAGAACGCGGCGGCGATCTGGGATGATGGCGGCGCGGGGCGGGTGGCGGCGGTATCGCGGGCCAAGGCGCGGGCGTCGGACGCCGCGATGCTGGTGTGCCGCCAGGCGATCCAGTTATTCGGTGGCATTGGCTACACCGATGAGGCCGATCCGGGATTGTTCCTGCGCAAGGCGATGGTGCTGATGAACATGTATGGCTCGGCGGCGTTGCACCGCGCCCGGTTCGCGCGATTGACCCCTGATGAGGACGACATCTGATGCTAATTGAAGCGCGCGATGGATCGACGATCATTCTGACCTTGAACCAGCCGGCGCGACGCAATGCGCTGGCGATGGAAATGCGGGAAGCGCTGATCGAAGCGCTCGATCGGATCGAAGCCGATACCAGCGTGCGCGCGGTGGTGATCAACGGCGCTGGCGGGCATTTCTGCGCCGGCGGCGATATTAGCGGGATGGATGTGACGGAGTTCGGCGCCGGACGCGAACGGTTTCGCACGTCGCATCGGTTGGTGAAGCTGCTGCTGGAAAGCAGCAAGCCGTTTGTCGCCGCCGTCGATGGCTGGGCGGCGGGTGCAGGGGTTGGCTTGGCGATTTGTTGCGATACCGTGGTGGCGGCGTCGGATTCTAATTTCCTGACCCCGTTTGGCCGGATTGGGTTGATCGCCGACTTCGCCTTGCTGCACACGCTGCCACGCCGGATTGGCGAAGGCCGCGCGCGGCAAATGATGCTGGCGGGGGAGCCGATCGATGCGGCAACCGCCGAGCGTTGGGGCCTGGTCGATCATGTGGTGCCACCCGGAACCACGTTGGAAAAAGCGCTGGAACGGGCGGCGAAATTGTCGGCTGGCGCACCTTTGGCAACTGCAATGACCAAGTCGATCCTGGCGCGCGGGCTGGCCGAGACGTTGGAGTGGGAACGCAACATCCAGGCGACGATGTTCATGACCGACGACCATGAAGAGGGCAAGGCCGCCTTCCTCGGCAAGCGTTCGCCAACCTTCAAGGGGACCTGAGCGATGGTCGATCTCGACGCGCTGTCCGACGATGATTTCCGCCGCACCGTGCGGGAGTGGATAGAAGCGGAATACCCCGAAGATTTGCGCAACCCGCCGAAGCGGCTGCACTGGTCGGAAAATCAAGTCTGGTACTACAAGCTTGCGGCGAAGGGATGGCTGTGCCCCGGCTGGCCGAAGCAATATGGCGGCATGGGCATTTCGGCCGGCAAGCAGATCATCATGGTCGAGGAATTCGAACGCCACGGCGTTGCGCGCACCAACGACCATGGCATCATCATGGTTGGGCCACTGCTGATCGCGCATGGAACTGAGGCGCAAAAAGCCGAGTTCCTGCCGAAGGTTTTGTCAGGCGAGCATATCTGGTGCCAAGGCTATTCTGAACCCGGCGCGGGATCGGACCTTGCCAGCCTACGCACCGAAGCGCTGAGCGATGGCGATGATTGGATCGTCAACGGTTCGAAAATCTGGACGACGCTCGCCAATGACGCCAACTGGATTTTTCTGCTGGTGCGGACGGATAAAAGCGCGAAAAAGCAGGAAGGGATTTCGTTCCTGCTGGTGCCGATGGACTCGCCGGGGATCACCATCAGACCGATCTGGACGATCGATTTGCATGACGAGTTCTGCGAAGTGTTCTTCGACAATGTGCGGGTGCCAAAGAAATGGACGGTCGGGCAGGTCAACCAAGGCTGGACGATGGCCAAGGCGCTGCTGGGGCATGAACGGATTTATCTCGGGTCGCCAAAACTATCCGGCTATGCGCTGGGGCGGCTGCGCGACCTGGCGGAACGAATGGGGGTGTCCGACGATCCGGGGTTTGTCGATACCTACACGAAATTGCGCTTGGAAATCGCCGATCTGAAGGCGCTGCATGCGACGTACGTTGATGTGGTGCGACGCGGCGAGACGCTGGGGCCGGATGTTTCAATGCTGAAGGTGATCCAGACCGAGTTGTTCCAGAAAATCACCGATGTGATGCTGGATGTGGCCGGGGAAAATGCCGGGTTGCTTGACCCGATGGAGGGCAACCGGGCGTTCAATCCGGGCGGCTTGTTCCTGCAAGCGCGGCCAAGCACGATTTACGGTGGGTCTAACGAGATCCAGCGGAATATTCTGGCGAAGAATGTTTTGGGGTTGCCGGGTTAGCGCGCCTACTCCCGGCCGACCGCCAGATATCGCCCGTCACTGGATTGGATGAGCACGGCCAACCGTTCCCCGGCCGGCACCGGATGGCGCAACTGGACAGCAGCGCCTGACCAATCGCCGAGGGCGATGAAGTCTCGGACGATGTTGGCCTCAACCAGGGTGGTGCCGGCGTTTTCACCGCGGGGCACCGCGGTGCGGTGTTCGCGGTCATAGCCGACCAGCAGGATGCGGCCGGCACCGGCGCCGGTGGGGATGTCGATGGTCACGTTATTGCCGTCGCGGGTCAGGCGCGGGGTGGGGGCGGGTTTTGCCTCGGTGGCGGCGGATTTCAGGGCAGCGGCGACGCGGGGACGGTCCGAACCAACAACGTCAATATGACCATCGACGACCAGTTGCGGGGTGTAGCTGCCGCCATAGGGGCCGAGGCGGTTGTAAACCGCCTGGCGGTCGGTCGCGCCTTTGAAGCTATAGGGATCGGGCCAGCCGAGATTGTTCCAGTAGGTGACATGGAAGGCGAGCGCCAGCACATCCGGGCGGTCACGGGCGATTTCGCGCAGCAGGGCGTCAGCCGGTGGGCAGGAATTGCAGCCTTGGGAGGTGAAAAGCTCCACCACCACAGGGCGGGCAGGCTGGGCGAAGGCGGGGCCGGCCATCAGGGCGAAGGCGAACAGCAGGGGCTTGAACATGCAAAAGGCTCCATCCTGGCTGAAGCATAGTCCAGCCAGGATGGCGCCTGTTACAGCAATCGGATCAGAATTGCAGGATGACGTCGGTCGCCAGCGTGATCGACCCGGCGTCGCGGCCGCCTTTGTAGGGTTTGGTGCCGTTGAGCGAGCGGTCGAACCGCAATTCGGGCCGGATCAACAGGCCGGCAATCGGCGCGGGTAGGCTGGGCTTGTAGGTGGCGCCGATGGTGAAGGACCCGTAGGTGGTGCGGGTGCCGCCGAGGATGGTGGTGGGCAGGCCCATTTCGGCATTGAGCGGCCCGTTGTTGGACGGGTAGGCGCCGACGAAGAAGCCCTGGCTGTCGCGGAAAATTTCCGCACGGGCATTCAAGGTCAGCGTATCGGTGAGCGCGTAGCCAGCATATTGCGCGATGCCCCAGGCTTCCGCGCGGCCGAAATCGTCGCGGGCATAGTTCAGTTCGGTGATCAGCGTCAGCTTGTCGGTCGCCTTGTAGGTAACGACGACGTCATTGAGGTAGCGGCGGAAATTGTTGGCGTTGGGGGTGGTGCGGCTCGGGTTCTCGGCGCCCGCATGGGTCAGGGCAAGAACCGTCAGCTTGCCGTCCATCAGGTTGAGGCCGAAGCCAAACATGGCGGCGAGGCTGGAATTATTGTCGCCGGCCTTGAAGACGGAGGTGTTCACGCCGGTATCCATGCCGACATAGAAATCGAGCACGCCGGTGGCATGCACGGTGGCATAGGCGCCGGTCTGTTTCAGCGGCAGACCGAAATTGAAGATGTAGGAGTGGCTGTAGAAGGAATTGGTCGACGGATCGATGGTTTCCGCACCCATCGGGCTCGAGAAGAAGCCGGCTTTAACGTCCACCCCGCCCTCGGTGAACCACGGCAGATGGCCGATGACATTGGCTTCGACCAGATCAAACTGATTGCGGGAATTGGCCATGCTGCCAAGGATACCGACAAAGCGGGTGTAGCGCGCGTCCGCGCCATACATGCCTTGCAGCTTGAAGCCGATATCGTAGCCGGTTTCCTTGGGGTCAATGGCTCGGGCGACGGTGAACAGGCCCTGGTTCAACAGCGGCTGATTGGCGCGGTCAGTGAAGAGCTGGCCGAAATTGAGCTTGTTGGACGGCGACGCAAAATTGCCAGTGATGCCGGCTTCGATCTGGGCGTTCCAGGTGATGGTGCTGGCCCAGCTGCCCTTGGGGGCGTCCTCGGCCAATGCAGGAACAGCAAGCAAGCCGAACGCCGCCGCAGCCAAAAGGGAAGTCTTCTTCATGGTAGTCTCCTTAGAATCACAAAATCCGCCGCGCCCCGGAATGCCGTGGCGCGGCGCATTGTTACGATCAACCCAGGCGTTCGCCGTGCAGCACGACATCCAGGCCTTCGCGCTCCTCTTCTTCCGTCACCCGCAGACCCACGATGGCGTCAACGATCTTGAGGATGATGAAGGTCATCACGCCGGACCAGATGATGGTGACCAGGACGGCCACGACCTGCGCTTCGAACTGGGCGAGGCTGCCGATCGAGACGCCGAGCGGGTGGTCCTTATCGGCGGTGAACGGCCCGAAGGCGAACACGCCGGTGAGCAGCGCGCCGACGATGCCGCCGACGCCGTGGACGCCGAACGCATCGAGGCTGTCGTCATAGCCAAGCATGGATTTCAGCGACGTTGCCGACCAGAAGCAGACCACGCCGGCGACCAAGCCGATGATCAGCGCCGAGCCAGGCAGCACGAAGCCGGAAGCAGGGGTAATGGCGACCAGACCGGCAACCGCACCCGAAATCGCACCCAGGACCGACGGTTTGCCCTTGTGTATCCATTCCGCGAAGGTCCAGGCCAGGGCTGCCGCCGCGGTAGCGATCTGGGTCACCGCCATCGCCATGCCGGCGCGACCATTGGCGGCCACCGCCGAACCCGCATTGAAGCCGAACCAGCCCACCCACAAAAGGGAAGCGCCGATCACCGCAAGCGACAGATTGTACGGCGCCATGTTGTCATGCCCGTAACCAACCCGCTTGCCGAGCACGAGGCAGCAGACTAGGCCCGCGATACCCGCGTTGATGTGAACCACGGTGCCGCCGGCGAAGTCCGCCGCGCCCGGAAGACCGAACACGCCCGCTGCCAGGAAGCCGGTGGCCGACCACACCCAATGGGCGATGGGCGAATAAACCAGCAACGACCAGGCGACCATGAAGATGCACATCGCCGAGAACTTCATCCGGTCCGCAAAGGCGCCGGCGATCAGGCAAGGGGTAATGATGGCAAAGGTCATCTGGAACATCATGAAGACGCTCTCGGGCACGGTCTGGGTGACCGCGTTTTCAGTGCCGGCGCCGAGGATGAACGGCTTGTCCCAGTTGGCGCCGAAGCCTGCCAGCATCACACGCGAGAAGTCACCGATGTAAGCCGAGCCGTTGGTGAAGGCGAGCGAGTAGCCGGCAACCATCCAGACCACGGTAATCAGGCAGGTGATCATGAAAGACTGCATCATCGTGGCGAGAATGTTCTTCTTGCGCACCATGCCGGCATAGAACAGCGCCAGGCCGGGGACGGTCATCATCAGCACCAGCGCGGTGCTGGTCAGCATCCAGGCGGTATCGCCGGAATCAATTTTCGGCACCGCATCTTCCGCCCAGGCGGGCATCGACAGCAGAAGCGCGGGGATCGCCAGCGCCGCGCGGGTCATAAGGTTGTTCATTTTGGATCCCTCGATCAAAGCGCTTGCGTATCAACTTCGCCGGTGCGGATGCGAACCGCCCGTTCTATATCCATCACGAAAATCTTGCCGTCGCCGATGCGGCCGGTCTGGGCGGCTTTGGTGATCGCCTCGATCACCTGTTCGACCAGTTCGTCGCCGACGACGACTTCGATTTTCACCTTGGGCAGGAAATTCACCTGGTATTCGGCGCCACGGTAGATTTCGGTCTGACCTTTCTGGCGGCCGAAACCTTTGACTTCCGTCACGGTCAAGCCTTGGACGCCAAGCGGCGTCAGCGACTCGCGCACTTCATCGAGCTTGAAGGGCTTGATGATGGCCATGATTAACTTCATTGGACTCCAATCCTTTGCTTCTTAGCTGGCCTTTGACATTCAAGAAGCGTGCCAGCCCGAACCACGCGGATTGGGACGATTTTGCCTTAGATTAAAGCGCGGTAATGCCCAAATTCTAGGCAGGCGGTTGCATTTCCACCGGATTGGGCCAGGATAAGGGGGCGGGTTTTGAAGGGCCGGATCATGCAGGATGTGGATGTTTGTGTGGTCGGCGCCGGGCCGGTGGGCGGCACTTTGGCGTGCCTGCTGGCGCAGTCGGGGGTGCGCACGGCGATCATCGACCGCGCCGCGCTGGCGCCGATGGAACATCCGGCGTTTGACGGCCGGGCCTACGCAATCGCTGCCGGATCGCGCGCGGTGATGGCGCAGGCGGGCGTCTGGGATCGGCTGCCGGCAGCGCCTGGGCCGATCAGGGAAATTCGGGTCTCGGACGGCAAGTTGGGGCGGCGCGCGTCGCGGCTGCATCTGCATTTCGACACGCGGGAAGTCGATGCCGAAGCGTTTGGCTGGATGGTCGAAGCGCGCAGCTTGCGGGTGGCGCTGAACGGGTTGATGCATGATTTGCCGGGGCTTGCGGTGCACGCCCCGGCAACGGCGCAGGTGACACGGTCGGACGATGCGGCCGAAATCGCCATTGTCGGCGGGGAAAGCTTCAAAGCGCGGCTGGTGGTTGCGGCCGATGGGCGCGGCAGTGCATTGCGGGCGGAAGCCGGCATCAGGACGACAGCCCTGCCCTATGACCAGGTCGGCATTGTCTGCGCCATCGCCCATGAACGGCCGCATGACGGGGTGGCGCTGGAACATTTCCTGCCAGCCGGGCCTTTCGCGCTGCTGCCGATGGCCGGGACCGAGGACGAGCCGAATTTGTCCGCCATCGTCTGGACCGAACGGACGGAAATGGCGGCGCATATCATGACGCTGGAAGACACGCGGTTCGTTGCCGAACTGGTGCGGCGATTGGGAAGTTACCTCGGCGTGGTGCGGCTGGTGGGCGCGCGCTTCAGCTATCCGCTGTCGGCGCTGCTGGTGCATGGCTACACGGCAACCCGGCTGGCGTTGATTGGCGACGCGGCGCACGGCATTCACCCGATCGCCGGGCAAGGGTTGAATTTGGGCTTCCGCGATATCGACGCGCTGGTTCGGCTGGTGGCGGACGCGGTTGCAGGCGGGGAAGATCCGGGCGGGCCGGACCTGCTACGGCGCTATCAGGCGGCGCGGCGGCCGGACAACATGGCGATGCTGGCTGCCACCGATGGGCTGGACCGGCTGTTCAGCAACGACAATCCGCTGGTGCGGCTGGCGCGCGATGTCGGGATTGCAGCGGTGCATCGCGTCGGGCCGCTTAAGCGGGCCTTCATGCGGCAGGCCATGGGCGCGTGAGAAAAACTGGCAGATTTCGAGAATCTGGTATATGCTGCGGTTCTGACAGATTGAAGGTGTCGCGATGGCTCAATATGCCAAGATCACCGAGGGTGGCCGGCTGCTGATCCCGGTGGAAATGCGGCGGTCGCTGGGCTTGAAGCCGGGCAGCGACGTGGTGCTTGACCTCGCCGACGGGGAATTGCGGGTGCGCACGGTTCAGCAGATGGTGGCGCGGGTGCAGGCGTTGGTGCGGCAATATATTCCCGAAAGCGAACGCGGCGAAAGTATTGTCGATGAGTTTATCCGCGACCGTCGTGAGGAAGCTGCCCGCGAATGAGCGATGGTCGGGTGGTGATGGATGCGTCTGCGCTATTGGCGTTGGTATTGAGCGAAACCGGGGCTGAGATTGTCGCCGAGCACCTGACAAATTCAGCGGTCAGTGCGGTAAATTTTTCCGAAGTGGCGGCCAAGCTGGCCGAACACGGCATGCCGGATGAGGCGATTCACGCAACCCTGCTAGAGCTGGACGTTGAAATTCACCCTTTTGACGCAGGGCAAGCCCTGGCGGCCGGCATGCTGCGCCGGACCACCAAGGCATTTGGCTTGTCGCTCGGTGATCGCGCATGCCTAGCGCTTGCCCAGGAATTGCACGCGGTGGCGTTCACCACCGATCGTATCTGGGCAAAACTGAGCCTGCCAGGCGTCCAGGTGCGAATAATTCGCTAAATTTCTTTGAGAGCACCCAAGCCAACGGCCAGGAAGTCCAAGTAGGAAAAAGTTTTTTTGCTTCTTTTTGTTCACAAAAAGAAGAGTCTTCCCTCAATAAGCCCCCGCCCATCCATCCCGCCGCGGATCGGATCCGGCCATCCGCACCCCATTGTCCAGCACCCGAATGGTTTGCATCGCACACGGTCCCGCCAGATGCGCGACTTTGTTGATCACGTGCCCACGGCCGGCGAGGTCGGACAGAATAACGTCCCCGAAATCACCTTCAATGGTCAGCTTGCCATCACCGTCATGCGGCCAGTTGGCACCCTGGCCGGACTGGCTTGAGGTCCAGCGTGGCGATTCGACCGCGGTTTGCGGGTCCGCGCCGAGATCGATCATCGCGATGAGTACCTGGGCGTTGACCTGAACCTGGTTATCCGCGCCTGGCGTGCCAAGTGATGCCCAAAGCTTGCCGTCCTTGAACACCATCGCCGCGTTCATCGTGTGGCGCACGCGCTTGCCGGGCATCAGACGGTTGGCGTGGCCCTTGGCGAGGTGCCAGTACGCCATGCGGTTATTGAGCAGCACCCCGGTATCGCCGGCCATCACGCCCGATCCGAAGCCGGAATTGAGCGACTGGATGCCGGAGACACAATTACCGTCGGCATCGACGACAGTGAAATAAGTCGTATCACCCTCGGCCGCTTCGGCCACCGGCGGCAGGTGATCGGCGGCGCGGCGCAGATCGATCATGCTGGCGAGCGCATCGGCGTGGCTGTCGGATAACAGATGGTCAAGCGGGACGCTGCCGAAGCGCGGATCGGTACCGTAACGTTCTCGGTCGAGGAAGGCGCGCTTCTTGGCTTCGACCAGGATGTGGATGCGATCAGCATCAGAGGCGGCGGCAAGATCGAAGCGCTCGGCGATCTTGAGGATTTGCAGCATGGTGAAGCCGGTGGAATTGGGCGGGGTCTGCGTCACTTCGAACCCGCGATAGGTGATGCTGATCGGGGTGGAGATTTCGGCCTGGCAGGCCGCGAGGTCGGCGGCCGTGACCAAGGCACCACGCTCCGCCATGCCGGCGGCGAGGCGTTTGGCGAGCGCACCACGGTAGAAGGTTTCGTGGCCGTCGGCGGCAATTTCTTCCAGCGTACGGGCGAGTTCGGGCTGGATGATCAGGTCACCGACATTTTTGCCGACGAACACACGCGCGGCGAGCGGATCGCGGGACAGCACGGCGCGGTAGGTTTCGGTGATCTCGGCATGGCGATGGGTGACGCCGTAGCCGTTGCGGGCGGCGGCGATCGCCGGTTGCACCAGGTGCGACCAGGGCAGCTTGCCGTGCGCGGCGTGCATCGCCCCGAGGCCGGCAAGGCACCCTGGCACCGACACGCTGCGCGGGCCGGTGATGTCCATGCCGGATGCAAACGCGTCTGCCGTGGCGGCGGCGGGCGCCGATCCTGTCGCATTGACAACGACGCGCTTGCCATTGATCAGGATGTTGTAGAACCCATCGCCGCCGAGGCCCGACATCATTGGCTCGACCACCGTGTAGGCCAGGCTGATGGCAATTGCGGCATCGACCGCATTACCGCCGGCGCGCAGAATATCGAGACCGGCCTGCATGGCAACCGGGTGGTTGACGCCAACCGCGCCGTTACGGCCCATGATCAGCGGGCGGTGGGTTCTCGGGATCAGATACATGGTCGTGCCCCTCTACAAATATGCGTTGAAGTGCTCGGTGATGGTGGCATAGACGCGGCGGCGATGGTCGGGGCGGATGAAGCCGTGGCCGGCATAGGTGAAGCGTTCGTAGCGCACCTTCTTCTGCCGCAGTTCCATCGCCGTGGTGAAGATGTCGCTTTCGTTTTGCGGCACGCGCGGGTCGCGATCGCCATGCAGCATCAGCAGCGGCGCGGCGACGTTATCGACGTGGCGCAGCGGGGAGATTTTATCGAACAGCGCATCGTGGGTGCCGGGGAAGCCGTATTCGTGGGCGCGATGGGTGGCGCGCCACGGGCCGGTACGTTCCAACAGCGTGACGAAATCGGCGATGCCATAGAAATTCACCGCCGCCTTCCACAAATCGGGCTGCAAGGTTACCGCCGCCAGGGTGACCCAACCACCATAGGACTGGCCCATGATGCCGATGCGGGTGGGGTCAATCTCCGGCTGGGCTTTGACCCAGGCATGGCCGGCGGCAAGGTCGGCCATCACATGGGGGCGGAGTTCGAGTTCATCGGCATCCATATAGGCGCGGCCATAGCCGGTGCTGCCGCGCATGTTGGGCATCATTACCGCAAAGCCGGCGCTGAGCAGGGCTTGGATGTCCGGGCGGAAATTGGCGCGGGTTTGCGATGACGGGCCGCCATGGACCCAGACCACGGTTGGGTAGCCGGCGGCGGGCTTGGGCGATTTCGGCAGTAAATACCAGCCGGGGATGGTTTTGCCATCGAAGCTGGTCCAGGAAATCAGGCTCGGCGCAACCAGCTCGGCCGGATCGATGCCGGCATCGGCTTTCATGTCGGCTTCGTAAAGGGGCGCTGCCACCCCTGACCGCCACAGCCAGATGCCGGACGGACGGGTTGGACCCTGATGGCTGAAAGCAAGGCTGGCGCTGTCCGGCGCCCAGGCGAGATCGGCGGCAATGCCGTCGGGCAAGGCAACGATCGGGCGCGCGCCATCGGCCGGGCCGACCCGCATGACCGTGTAGCCGCGGTCATTTTCGATCGTAGCGAGTTGGGCGCCGTCGGGCGACAGCGACCAGGAATCGAGATCGCGATCCGGGGCGACATAAATTTCGGTGCAGGCGCCGGTTGCCGGATCGAGCCGGCAAAGCCGCATGAAATCATGGCCGCCATGGTCGGTGAGGCCTTGCAACAGTTCGGCGCCTTTCACCCAGCGCATCGCGCTGTAGCGGCTTGCCGACGGACGCGGCATTTCGGTCATGTTGCGCGTGGCGATATCGAGCACATGCACGCGCTGATCGCCGCCGGCGAGATCGTGGATCACCGTGAGCTTGGTGCCATCGGGATGCCAGCTTGGCACGGTCAGGATGCCAACCCCTTCGATCAGCCGCGTATCGGCGCCAGTGACGAGGTCCATCAGGTGAATGTCGAAATAGCGTTCGTCACGCGCATTGGCGGCATAGGCGATTTTGCTGCCATCGGGGGAAAACCCACCGAGATCGTGGATCACGCCCGGAGCGGCGGTCAAAGCGCGGGTCTCACCATTTTGCCGCAAATGGAATTGCTGGCGTTCATCGCCGCCGGCATCGATGCCCCAAATCAGCCGGTCATCATTGGGCGCGCGGCGCAGGAGCGCGACTTTTTCGTCATGGGTGCTGAGTTGCATCGGGTTGCGGCCGTCAGCATCCATCACCCAGACTTGCGGCAGGCCGCTGCCGAGCGGCTTGGTGCCGCGCAAATGGAAGATTTTGGTGCCGTCTTTCGAGAAGGCGGGGGCGCTGGCGGTGCCGATTTTTACCCAGGCGTCGGTGGGGATGGTCATGTATGAAGTCTCCGATAGGGCAAGTGAGCAGTTCTTTTTGTGAACAAAAAGGACCAAAAAAAATTTCTATCCATAGCGCACCACTGCCGGTGCGCACGCGGAACCAAAGTGGGGAAGTTTTTTTGCTTCTTTTTGTTCACAAAAAGAAGACGCTTCCTTCAGTACAGCCCCCCCACCCGATGCCGAGCAACAAAATGCTGATCGCCCACGCGCACCAGCGGCGCCACGACCGGCAGATCATCAAGCCGCCGCAACGGGCTGGGGACTTCGCTTTCGTCGAGCTCCTCCAACCGGGCGCGGCGGCATGGATCGGGGACCGGCACGGCGGCGAGCAGGCGGCGGGTGTAGGCGTGCTGGGGATCATTGAAGACGGCCTGGCGCGGGCCGATTTCGACGATCTGGCCGAGATACATCACCGCCACCCGATGGCTCACCCGTTCGACCACCGCCATGTCGTGGCTGATGAACAAGTAGGCGAGGCCGAGGCGGGATTGCAGTTCCATCAGCAAATTCACCACCTGGGCGCGGATCGAAACATCGAGCGCGGCAACCGCTTCGTCGGCGATGATCAAGCTGGGTTCGCTGGCGAGCGCGCGGGCGATGCACACGCGCTGGCGCTGGCCGCCGGACATTTCATGCGGGTAGCGATTGGCGTAGTCGGCGGGCAGGCCGACCTGGGTCAGCAAGGATCGGACCCGGTCTTGCACGGCGGGGCCGCGCAGCAATTGGTGGGTGTGGATGGGCTCGGCGATGGAAAACCCGATGGTCAGCCGCGGGTCGAGCGAGGCAAACGGGTCCTGGAAGACGAACTGCACGGCGCGGCGCAAGGTTTTCTCCGCCCCGCCGGACAGGCGGGACACGTCCTGCCCGTTGACCATGATACTGCCGGAGCGTGGGGTTTCGAGGCGGATGATGCTGCGGCCGGTGGTGGTCTTGCCGCAGCCGCTTTCGCCGACCAGCGCCAGGGTTTCGCCGGGCTGGACGGACAGGCTGATTTGCTCCGCGGCATGGATGCGGCCGGCAAGGCGGAAGCCACGGCGGACATCGAAGCGGGTGGTCATCGCGTCGAGTTGCAGCACCGGGGTTGCGTCATGCCGGACGGTATCCTGCATTTCCATGGCAGCGCCGGCGATCTGGAACGGCGCGGGCAGTGCGTGGTCGGACAGCGCGCCCAGCACCGGCACGGCATCGAGCAGCATCTTGGTGTACGGATGCTGGGGGCTATGGAAGATCGGCACGATGTCGCCGGTTTCGACCACGTCGCCATGCTGCATGACCACGACGCGATCGGCCATTTCGGCGACCACGCCCATATCGTGGGTAATGAAAATCAAGCCCATGCCAAGTTCGCGTTGCAAGCTGCGCATCAGCCGCAGCACCTGGGCCTGGACGGTGACATCCAGTGCTGTGGTCGGTTCATCGGCGATCAGCAGGCGCGGGCGGCAGGACAAGGCAATCGCGATCATCACCCGCTGGCGCATGCCGCCGGACAGCTGGAACGGGTAGCGCCCCAACTGGCGGGCGGCGTCGGGGATGCGCACCACTTCCAGCAGACGTCGCGCCTCGGCAATCGCGGCGGTTTCCGACAGGCCCTGATGCAAGATGATGCCTTCGGCGATCTGGCGACCGACGGTGAGCACCGGGTTCAGGCTCGACATCGGTTCCTGGAACACCATGGCGATTTCGGGGCCGCGCATATGGCGCATGGCCTCGGCCGGTTCGTGCACCAGGTCGCGGCGTTTGCCGGTTTTGTCGGTGAAATTGATCGCGCCGCTGGTAATCCGCCCACCGGCATGATCGAGCAGGCGGGTGATGGCGAGCGCGGTGACGGATTTGCCAGAACCCGATTCGCCGACCACCGCGACAGTTTCGCCGGCCTCGACCGACAGGCTCAGACCGTGGACGACCTCAACCGGGCCGTTTTCGCCGGGGAAGGCAACCGATAGGCCCTGGACATCGAGCAGCGCCATCAGCCGAGCGCCTTGATGAACAACGACGCCACAGCTTCGCAGCCAATGCGGTCGGCGGGCTGGAAACGGTCGAGATTAGGGCTGTCGATGTCGAGCACGCCGATCACCTTGCCATGATGGATCAGCGGCACGACGATTTCGGAGTTGGACGCGCTGTCGCAGGCGATGTGGCCGGGGAAGGCGTGGACATCGGGCACCACGATGGTGGTGCGCTGGGCGGCGGCGGTGCCGCAGACCCCCTGCCCCAGCGGGATGCGCACGCAGGCGGGCTTGCCGGCGAAGGGGCCGAGCACCAGCACCTCGCCTTTCATGAAATAGAAGCCGGCCCAGTTGATGTCCGGCAGATATTGCCACATCGCGGCGGCGGCGTTGGCGGCGTTGGCGATCAGATCGGTTTCGCCATCGAACAGGCCACGCAGATCGCTGAGTAAATCGTCATAGGCCGGGGTCATTCACGGGCTCCAAACGCCAAACTGAGCGCTGCAATATGGGGGGTGGCGGCGGCCGCGCTGGCGGCTTCGATGGCGCGATATTGCGCGACCAGGGCGGCGCCGGCGACGGTCAGTTTCGCGCCACCCCCGCGCGCGCCGCCGGCGGCAGTGGCGACCACTGGGGTACCGAGATGGCGGTTGAGGTCTTCGACCAGCTCCCAGGCGCGGCGATACGACATTTTCAGAACCCGACCGGCCGCTGAAATCGAGCCGCTACGGGCGATTTCTTCCAACACGGCGATCTTGCCGGGGCCGATGCGGGCGCCCGACGCAAGATCGAGCCGCAAGCTGATCCGGTGCGCGGCCGGCGGCGTGGCGACAGAGCGGGAGGGGGTGATGGTCATTACCTGGCAGCCAAACACGCGCGCGGTTGCGGATCAATGGGCAGTGTATCAATCTGGGTGGGTGAGCAAGGTCAGGACGCGCTTCTTTTTTGAAAAAAAGAAGCAAAAAACTTTTGACACTTTGGGTCCGAGCGCTCCCGCTGTCCGGGGGATGTACGCCAACGGCTAGGAATGGATGAAGTTTTTTTGGTTCTTTTTGTTCACAAAAAGAACGTGCTTGTTTCGGTCTGACAAATCAGGAGTAGTCGCAATTGATCGCCACCCAGCACTCGGTTTGCCCGCATGATTGCCCATCGACCTGCGCTTTGGAGGTGGATGTGCATGATGGTGCGCGGATCGGGGCGGTGCGCGGGGCGAAGGGCAATAATTACACCGCTGGGGTGATTTGCGCCAAAGTGTCGCGTTATGCCGAGCGTATTCATCATGCCGATCGGCTGACCCATCCGCTGCTGCGCACTGGGCCAAAAGGCAGCGGGCAGTTCCGCCGGATTGGCTGGGACGAGGCGCTGGGGCGGATTGCCGACGAATTCCAGCGCGCCACGGCTGATTACGGCGCCGAAAGCGTCTGGCCGTATTACTATGCCGGAACGATGGGGCTGGTGCAGCGCGATGGGATCAACCGGCTGCGCCACGTGATGGGCTATTCCCGCATGGCCAAAACGATTTGCACCGCAGTGTGCGAATCGGGCTGGCAAGCCGGCGTCGGGCGGTTCGCCGGGCCGGATTCGCGGGAAATGGCGACATCGGACCTGATTGTGGTGTGGGGCGGCAATCCGGTGGCGACCCAGGTCAACGCGATGACCCATATCACCAGGGCGCGCAAGGAACGCGGCGCTAAGCTGGTGGTGATCGATCCTTATCGCACCGGCACGGCGCTGGTTGCCGATATGCACCTGGCATTGCGGCCAGGGACGGACGCGGCTTTGGCGTGCGCGGTCATGCACATGGCGTTTCGCGATGGGCGGGCTGATCGGGCCTACATGGCGAAATATGCCGATTGTCCGGATCGGCTGGAAGCCCATCTGGCAACGCGCGGGCCGGCATGGGCGGCGGAGATCACCGGACTGAGTGTTGCCGAAATCGAAGCGTTTGGCGCGCTTTACAACGCCACGCCACGCAGCTTCATCCGCAGCGGCTATGGCTTCACCCGCATGCGCAATGGCGCGACGGCGCTCCATGCGGTGACGTGCCTGCCGACGGTCACCGGCGCCTGGCAGCACGAAGGCGGCGGGGCGCTGTGGGGGCAACGCTCGATCTACAACTGGGACAAAACCCTGATCGAAGGGCTTGATGCGCTCGATAAGCGCACAAGGGTGCTGGATATGAGCCGGATTGGCGCGGTGCTGACCGGGGAAGCTGGCGGCGGGGCGGTGCATGCGATGCTGGTGCAGAACAGTAACCCCGCACTGGTGGCGCCCGACAGCAACAAGGTGCGGCGCGGCTTGCTGCGCGACGATTTGTTCTTGGCGGTGCATGAGCAGTTCATGACCGAAACCGCCTTGCTGGCCGATATCGTGCTGCCGGCGACAATGTTCATGGAGCATGACGATCTTTATGGCGCGAGCGCGCATAGCCACATCCAGATCGGCGCCAAACTGATCGATCCGCCGGGCGAATGCCGATCTAATCACGAGGTGATCACAGCCCTTGCCCGGCTGCTGGGCGCGGAACATCGTGGGTTCGCCATGTCGGCGATGGAAATTGTGGACGCGACTTTGCGGGCATCGGGCTGGCCGTCAGCGGCCGAGGTGCAGGCCGGGCACTGGCTCGACATCATGCCGCCGTTTGATGACGCGCATTTCCTGACCGGGTTTGGGCATCCGGACAAAAAATTCCATTTCGCGGCCGATTGGAGCAAGATCGGCGCCGATCATGAAGGCATGCCGAGCCTGCCCGACCAGTTCGACGCGCATGATATGGCGAGCGACGACCATCCGTTCCGGCTGGTGACCGCGCCGGCGCGCCAGTTCCTCAATTCGACATTCACTGAAACCCCGACCTCGAAAAAACGCGAGGGGCGGCCGAGTTTGCTGATCCATCCAGATGATGCCGGCAAGCTTGGCGTGATGGATGGCGGGCTGGTGCAGTTGGGCAATGCGCGCGGAGAGGTTTTGCTGCACGCGAAGATTTTCGACGGGTTGCAGCCCGGCGTGGTGGTGGCGGAAAGCATCTGGCCGGCGGCGGCCCATGTTGGCGGAGTGGGGATTAACGCGCTGACGTCGGACGCGCCGGCCTATCCGGCGGGTGGGGCGGTGTTTCATGATACCGCGATCTGGGTGCGCGATGCGGCGGCCGATTTGGCTATCGCGGCAGAGTAACAGGAGAAGATGATGGATGATGTAACGGCGGCGCGCGCGGCGATGGATGGCTTCATGGCAGCCTTCAACGCCGAAGACGCGGATGCGATGCGGACGACATGGTTTCATTTTCCGCATGTGCGCTTTCACAGCGGCACGGTGACGGTGATGGCAACGCCCGCGGATTATTCCAATCTGGTGTGGTCGCGGCTGGGGCAATCGAGCGGCTGGGCGAAAACCGCGTGGGATTATGTCGAACCGATCGATGTTGGCCCCAACAAGGTGCATTTCCGGGTGCAGTTCACCCGGTTCCGGGCGGATGGCTCGGCGATCGGGTCTTACAAGTCGCTTTATATCGTCACCTTCAAGGACGGGCGCTGGGCAATCCAGGGCCGGTCAAGCTGGGCAGCTTAGCATTATGAGCGAAACAACCCCCCGTGCCATGCACGACCTTGGCGGCGTGTCTAAATTCATGTGCGAAGCGGTGGATGCCGAGCCGCACGCGCTGAATGATTTCGACCGCACGGTTGATGCGATCAGGGGTATTCTGGGCGGCAAGAAAGTGATGGGGGTGGATGAGCTGCGCCGCAACATCGAAGCCATTCCGGAAGCGGATTATCATCATCTGTCGTACTATCAGCGCTGGATCCGCGCGATCACCGCGCATTTGCTGCGCCAGGGGGTGATTACCGAATCGGAACTAATCGCGGCGATGGAGGAAGGATGATGCTGGCATCTGGCACCAAAGTGCGGGTGAAGCTCGACTGGCCGGAGACGCGGGGGCCGTGCCATATCCGCACGCCCTATTATCTGCGCGGGCATGAAGGGGTGGTGGTGCGCCATCTCGGGGATTATCCCAATCCGGAAGCGCTGGCGTTCCGCGCGCCCGAGCAGATTTTGCCGCTTTACCATGTGCGGTTTCCGATGGCAGATTTGTGGCCGGATCGACATGGTAATAATAGCGTGCTGGTTGAATTATATGAAAGTTGGCTGGAGGCAGCATGAACATCCTGGAAGCGCCATCGGAAAAACTGCTGGCCGGCATTCGCAAGTTACTGGCGGAGAAAAACATCGCGAGCGCCGATGAAATCGCCGAGCGCATCCGCATTACCGATGAAGCGTCCCCCGCGCGGGGGGCGGCGATGGTGGCGAGGGCCTGGACCGATCCTGAATACAAGGCGCTGATGCTGCGCGACGGGACCATGGCAGCCGAAGCCATGGGCGTGCCGATGCGCGGGCTGCCGCCGCTGGGGGTGCTGGAAAACACTGAGGATTTGCATAATCTGGTGGTGTGCACCTTGTGCAGTTGCTATCCGCGCGCAGTGCTCGGCTATCCGCCATTCTGGTTCAAATCGGCAGCGTATCGGGCCCGCGCGGTGCGCGATCCGCGCGCCATGCTGGTGGAATTTGGTACAAATATTCCCGATAATGTGAAACTGGAAGTGGTGGATAGCACCGCCGATTATCGCTGGATGGTGCTGCCGCGTCGGCCGGCCGGGACCGACGGGTGGTCAGCCGAGCGATTGGCAGCCCTTGTGCACGAAGGCGATATGATCGGGATCACGGTTCCGGTGGTGAAGTGATCCGCGCGCTGGCGTTTCTGCTGTGGCTGTCGGGCACGGCGCACGCCGCGTCCCTGCCGGCGGTTGAAGCCCGCAACGGCATGGTGGTTTCGGCGCAGCATCTGGCGGCCGAAGTCGGCATTGAAATTCTGCGTGCGGGCGGCAATGCGATCGATGCGGCAGTGGCGGTGGGCTATGCCGAAGCGGTGGTCAATCCGTGCTGCGGCAATATTGGCGGTGGCGGCTTCATGACCATCCATCTCGCCGATGGCACCGACCATTTCATCAATTTCCGCGAAATGGCGCCAGCGGCGGCGAGCGCGAACATGTATTTGGACGCCGCCGGTAAGCCGCGCCCGGACGCGAGCATCAACGGCTATCTGGCGGTGGGCGTGCCGGGCACCGTCGCCGGGCTTGATCTCGCTTTGCAACATTATGGCAGCCTGCCGCGCGCGGTGGTGATGGCGCCGGCAATCCGGCTGGCCCGCGATGGGTTCGTGCTGGTGCGCGGCGACACTGACATTCTGCAATATGCAACGACAAAGTTTCGCGCCCAGCCGAATGTCGCCGCGATTTTCCTGGCGCCGGATGGCGCGCCGATGCAGCCAGGCGACCGGCTGGTGCAAACCGCCCTTGCCGCGACGCTTGAAGCCATCGCGGCCCAGGGGCCGGATGGGTTTTATCGTGGCAAGGTGGCGCAGACCGTGGCGGCGGCATCGGCGGCCAATGGCGGGATTTTGACCGAGGCGGATTTCGCCGCCTATCGCGCCCAGGATATCGCGCCGCTGCACTGCCTCTATCGCGGCTATGCGTTCATTTCGGCGCCACCGCCATCGTCCGGCGGGGCGACGATGTGCGAAATCCTCAACATCATCGAAGGCGACGATCTTCGCGCGATGGGGTTTCGTTCAGCTGCCAGCGTGCATCTGCTGGTCGAAGCCATGCGGCATGCCTATCTGGATCGCAATTCCTATCTTGGCGATCCGGATTTCGTTACCAATCCGCTGGGCCGATTGCTGGACAAGGCCTATGCGGCATCAATCCGGGCACAGATCAATCCGGATCGCGCGACGAAATCGGCTGATTTGCGAGCCGGCGTTGCCCCGCACGAAAAGACCGAGACCACGCATTATTCGGTGCTCGACAGCAAGATGAACGCGGTCGCGGTTACCTACACCATCAATGGCGGCTTTGGCGCCGGGGTAATCGCGGGGAATACCGGGTTCTTTCTCAACAACGAAATGGATGATTTTACCGTCGCCGTCGGCGCGCCCAACATGTTCGGGCTGGTACAGGGCGCGGCCAACGCGATTGCGCCGGGCAAGCGGCCATTGTCGTCGATGGCGCCGACGATCGTGAGCAAAGACGGCAAGCCCATTCTGGTGGTTGGGTCCCCCGGCGGCGCGCGAATTATTACGATCACCTTGGAAACCGTGCTGAACCTGTTGGATTACGGCATGGGATTGCAGGAAGCGGTCGATGCCCCAAGGCTGCACCATCAATGGTTGCCTGATGCGATCGGGATAGAAACGCGGGGCCTGTCGCCGGATACCCAAGCGAAGCTGGAAGCGATGGGGCACAAGATTGTCGAACAGGGCTTGTGGGGCGCGGTTGCCGCTATTGCGGTTGGGCAAGGCGGCCCGGCGGCACCAGGGTCTTCGGTGAGCGACGCCGGACGGTCGGGGCGGATGCGGCCTGGGTTTATTTACGGGGCAAATGATTCGCGGCGGCCGGCCGGGGCGGCGATTGGGTATTGAAAGAAAGATTCTTCTTTTTGTGAACAAAAAGAAGCAAAAAAACTTTTTGTCACTTGTTACGATTACCGCGGGACTGCGGAGAGCCCAAGCCAACGGCCAGGGAGTACCGTGAGAGAAAGTTTTTTTGGTTCTTTTTGTTCACAAAAAGAACGTCTTCCTAAACCCCTTCCTCCCGATAAAGCCCCAAAGCCTCAATCACCGGCAGATCATTAAACTGAAACAGCACCGCATCGTCGGTTGCCGAAGCGTTGGCATGGGAATGGGTTGCCCAGGACGGCACGACGAAAATATCGCGTTCCTGCCAGTCGAAACATTTGCCATCGATGATGCTGAACCCGGCGCCTTTGGCGCATTGATAGACGGCGCTGCCGGTATGGCGGTGGGCGCTGGTGTGCTGGCCGGGGGCGAGGCGCTGCATGGCGGCGCCGATGGTAGGCATGACGTGCCCGCCGGTCAGCGGGTTCACGTAGCGCATCAGCGCGCCATCGGCCGGCGTGCCACCGCCGGCGGCGGCGTAGGCGCAAAGTGCGGCGTAGGTTGGCGCCCATTCATATTTCAGCAGCGGGGAGGCTTTGCCGTGCGGCAGGTCGCCGACCGGGTGGAGCGCGGGGGCGCCGTAGGTGGCGGAGGTATCATCGACCGGGAAGGCGGTGTTCTGGCGCAGGCCGGGATGGACCTGGAAGAAATTGGCTTCGAGTGCGTTGACGAGTGGGATGTCCAGCCCGTCCTGCCAGATACAGGCAGTGCCGCCGGCTTCGACCCCGTGTTCGTGCCAGGTTCCGTTCGGGGTCAGCACGAAATCATTGCGCCCGAGCGTCACTTTGTGGCCATCGACGATGGTGTAGGCGCCTTCGCCTTCCATGATGAAGCGCAGGGCCGAGGTTGAATGGCGGTGGGCCGACGCGCTTTCGCCGGGGTTCATCACTTGCAGCCCGGTATAGAGCCAGCCGACGGCGGCGGCGGTATCGCCGCGGCCGGGATTGACCATATAGACCACCCGGCGGCCGGCGCGTTCGGGGGTGACCAGATCGAGCGCGCGCAGCACGTGGGGGCGAAGGTCCTGATAGCGCCACAGCATGGGGAGCGAGGTGGATTTCGGCTCCCACGGTTCGATGACGTTGGCGACCGTCCACAGCGCGCCGGCATCGAGCTTGGCGATGTCGGCGTAATAGGCTTGCAGTTCGGGGGTATCTTCGACCCGGGCGCGGCCTTCGACATTGTCTTGCATCGGGTTAGTCCTATCCTTGCAACGGTTCCAGCACTTCGGCGAGCTGGGCGCGGCTGACCGGTTTGGCGACGTGGGCGTTCATCCCGGCGGCGAGCGTGCGGTCTCGGTCGGCGGCGGTGGCGCCGGCGGTCAGGGCGAAAATCGGGGTCGCCGCGATCAGCCCGCCCATGGCGCGAATGCGTCTGGTGGCTTCCAGCCCGTCCATATCGGGCATGTTGACGTCCATCAGCACCACATCGAACGCTTCGCGCTGCACGGCTGCAATGGCATCGATGCCGCTTTCGGCGAGTTGCGGCGCGTGGCCCATGCGGGACAGCATGGTGCGGAGCAATTCGCGGTTGGTGGCGATGTCATCGACCACCAGGACCCGCAATGGGCGGGTCATGCGGGCGGGTGCGGGTTTGTCATCTTCGCGATCGGGGCGCGGCGCGGGCAGCAGCGGGATATCGAACCAGAACACGCTGCCAACGCCTTGGGTGCTGCGCACGCCGATGGCCCCCCCCATCGCTTCGACCAGTCGGCGACAGAGCGCGAGGCCGAGGCCAGTGCCACCATAGCGGCGGGCGGTGCCAATATCGGCCTGTTCGAACATGGTGAACAGGCGATCAACGGCGTCGGGCGCGATGCCGATGCCGGTATCCTCAACCTCCACCTGCAGGCGCGGGACGGCATCATCGGTGGGCCAGGCGCGCAAGGTGACCGCGCCGCGTTCGGTGAATTTGACCGCGTTGCCGAGCAAATTGCCGATCACCTGGCGCACGCGCAGCGGGTCACCGTACAGCCAGGCAGGCAGTTGGGGGGAAATATCGATTGTGAGCGCGAGCCCGCGTTCGGACCCCATCGCACCGGCCAGCGCCAGTGCCTGGCGCAGCAGATCTTCCGGATGAAACGCAATACGCTCAATGCTGACCTTGCCGGCTTCGAGCTTGGCAAGATCGAGAATGTCATTGACCACGCTGAGCAGAACGCTGCCGGTGCTGTGGACGATCTGGGCGTGCTTCAGCGCTTCATCCGGCAGATCGGTGGTGGCGCAGAGGATTTCGGCGAACCCGATGACCCCGGTCAGCGGAGTGCGGATTTCATGGGCCATCATCGACAGGATTTCCGATTTGCGTTCGGCCATGCGGTCGGCTTCGCTGGCACGATGTTCGGCGAGCTGACGATTTTCGGCTTCAAGCTGGGCCGCACGCTCGGCGAGTTCGCGGGCTTCCATGAGGTCAGTGACATCAAGCGCCACGCCTTCGACGATCACCGCGCCTTGGATGTTGCGGCGGCCACGCACGGCGACGCGCATCCAAAGGACGCCTTCAACCTCGGCTTGCTCCCACGGGGTCCAGTTATCCGGGGCGACCGGCAGGATAGAGCGCACCACCAGCACGGTGGGGCCGATGCCGCGCTGGCCAATCTGGGCTTCGGCGGTGGCAAAGCCATTTCGCATCAATTGGCGGTCATCCGGGTGGATCAGGCCGAGCATGACCTCGAACTTGGTGCCGGGCGGCAAGGTGCGGCGATGGGGGGCGGAAAACTGGGTGAGCGCAAGGGCGCCGTCGGCGGTGCGCGTCGCGCCGCAGATCACCCCCGGAATGGTGCGGCCGAAGGCGCGGAAGGATGCGCGGGCTTCGCGCAAGGTGCGGGTGGCCTGGCGCCAGGCGATGGCGCCGAGCAGTGCGGCGAGCGCCGCCGCCACCGCGCCGGGTAAGTTGACCGCGGCGGTGAGCGCGACGCTAACGCAGATCAGCACCACGGCCAGCAAGGCTGACATGATTCCGGGTAACGGCACGGGCGGGCTGAGGAAGCTTGGGAGGCGCATGCCTATTCTTCTCGTACAATGGCGCGGTTCGCACGCGGTTTTTTACCCGCGGGCGAACGGCCTGTAGGATCGATGGGTAAATGCCGGGGGATGGCGCTGATGTATGATCCGTTTCTGCAAGCCGAATACGACAACAGCGCCAAGGTGGCGGGGTCGGACGCGATGCTGGCGGCGCTGCCGGGGTTGGCGGCGGAGTTTCGCCTGCGGCATCGGTTTGCGGACTATGGATTGGCCTATGGTGCGTCGGCGCGGCAGCGACTTGATGTGTTCTGGCCCGATGCCGGTCGTGCGGCCCCG
>JANXRN010000433.1 GCA_025352995.1 Acetobacteraceae bacterium | reverse complement strand
CTCGGTTGGCGCCTGATACGCCGGGCGTAACCAGCGGATCAGCCCGGCGGCCTCCTCGGCACGGCGCTCTACATTGAGCGCCACCACCCTGGCGACGATCTCGGCATCCGACAAATCACGCGGCCAGCCATAGGCGTCGGCCACCGCATCATCCAGCCGGTCATGCAAATGCCGCAAGATCGTGACCTGCCCGGCATCGTGGATGTCGCGCTCGGCGGGCGACAAAGCCGTGCTGGCGCGGATCGCGGCGAGCACGTTGTAGAGGCTGGTCAAGGTCAAATGCGGATGGGCGGCGATGCGGGCCTTGCGGTGCGCGTCGAGTTCCTCGGCAATGGCGGCGATTTCGGCGTGAAACTCGTTGGAGGGAGGGAACGGGAAGGGATCAAACACTTGCGTCTTATTGTATCGCGGATCATTTCCAACACCTAACCAACCACAAGATGCTAAAAACCAAAAAATATGAATACTGCTTGACAATACTCCAAGAACAAAAGAATTGTCACTACCAATTACCGTTAGCATATTGTCTGGTAGTGTATCTATAGGAAAAAAAGTGAATACCCGATGCTTAGTTGTTTCAGCCGTGGCGACATAGCGATCAAGGCCACGCAACACTGCGCGAAGCTCGGGTCGCGGCTTTCCGAATATCCACCAATCTCTAGCATACTGCGCTGCGTCCGGTCCATTTCCCGCAATCGCATCTCTTTGTGGCCGTATCGTCGCCGCAAGGTGCTGCCACACGCCGGGGAAACGTTTACGAACATCGGATTCAGTCAACCCAAACAGGTCAACTACCATCATACCGCGCGAACGCTGCTGAAAATCCCGTCCATTGAGATATGGCCGGATATGCAGTTCTAACCCAGGCAACTTCCCCAAGCCCATCGCAATTGCCTGCGTGGGTGACACAATAAAGCCTGCGCCATGCAATTTTACACCCGGCGAACATATCCGTTCGTTCGAACGAAGCGGCTTGGCCATTTTTACGTCGGTTCCAATCGTCAGATCGGCATTGATCCGACCCTCCGTCGGCTCAAGCAGCACGTCCGGCACCCCATCCGCGCCATCGGTCTCCCCCACGATTTCTGCAAGAATCCCCTCCCCAATCCCGGCCGCCGCCACCGACATCGCAATCCGCACCGCAGCACTGCCCTTGCCGTCGGTCCAGGGATGATCCGGCACGGCAAAAACCAAATGCACCGGCTTCCGCGCCGCCAAAGCCTCCGCCACCACCCGCCGGCAAAATACCTGCCGCAACGAATTGGACGTAATAAACCCAAACCGCCGCACCTTGCGCCCCGCCACCGCCTGCGCCGCCTTCCACCAGAAATGCAGCGCCAGATCGGCGCTTTTCGGCACGTTCGGATACGCGTCCCACAACGCCTGTGCGTACCCATCGCCCAGATCTGCCCGCAAATCCTTCCCCGCAATGAACGGTGGATTGCCCACAATGAAATCCGCCGCCGGCCAAACCGTCGCCTTTACCCCTTTCGGCCGCATCACCAGTACCCGATCCGTTTCATCCGGCACATCCTCCCCCGTAATCGGATGCAGTTTCGTCCGCCCACCCCAACGGGTCAGCCCCGACACAACTTCTTCGGATTTATAATCCAGCAACGCATCGGCGTGCTTGATGTTATGGAAATCCCGCAAGATCGGCTCGGCAATTTCCCGCCCCGGCCGATTGCGGAAATGCCATTGCAGCCAGCCGAGCCACAGCACCAGTTCCGCCACCGGCACCGCGCGCGGGTTCAATTCCAACCCGAGAAACTGATGCGGATCAACCGTCGCCGCCGTCAGATCAAGCCGATCACCTTCCCCCGGCACGAAATCGGCCAGCAGATCGAGCACTTCGCCTTCCAGACGCTTCATCATGTCGAACGCGACATAAAGAAAATTCGCCGTGCCGCAGGCCGGGTCCAACACCCTGATCGCGCAAAGCTTGGCATGGAAACCCCGGATTGCCTCCGCCGCGCCCGCGATGTCGCCAGCCTCCGCCTTCAACAACGCCGACGCCTTCACCCCATCCCAATCCGCCAGCAGCGGGTCCATAATCGTCGGTTGCACCAACCGTTCGACAAAGGCGCGCGGGGTGAAATGTGCGCCCAACTGGCCGCGCTGGCGTTCACCAATGGCATTTTCCAGCAAGGTGCCGAAAATCGCCGGTTCAACCTCGGACCAGTCACGTTTCGACGCGATAATCAGCAATTCGAGCATATCGGCATCAAGCTTGATCGGCTCCACCGCGCCATGCACCCCCGGCGCGAACAACCCGCCATTGAAGCGGCGCAAATCGGCCCGCAACCCAGACGAAAACCCGCCTTTATCCATCGTCCGCCACATATCGCCGACCAGCGGCACGAAAGACGCCAGATTGGGCCGGCACGCTTCGAGCAGTTCGGTAAACGCGGTCTTGCTCGGCAATAGCCCGACCGATTGCGCGAACATGCTGAACACGCTGCGCATCAGAAACGTCGCCACCGATTCCGGCGTGTGCTTGCGCGCTTCCAGTGCCTTGGCGAGCTCGGCCAGCAGCGCCGCGATGTCGCGCGTCACCGCCACCCGCTGCTTTGACGGGTCGAGGCTCAGCGGCTCCAACCAGATCGCCCGCAACTGCGCGCAGCGTTTGGCATCGCGCAAATCAGTCAGATAAACCCGATAGAGGTCGCGGCTGGGGAATTGCGCGTAGTGCTTCCCGGTCCCGGAAAAATCGGCGTAAACATCGATGCAGAACCCGACATCGCATACCATGATGAAAGGCGGCCAGCCTTCGTCGGTCGGCACGTCCCGCGCATAGCGTTCCGCCTGGCCCTTGGCCTTCAACATCGCCTGCACCCAGCCCGGCGAACTCCGCACGCTCGCCCGCCGCGCGGTTTCCGACGGCGCTGCGGCAAATAAGCTGGTTTGCGCCATTGCGTCCTGGCCCTGCTTGGCCTCCAGAACAAACGCGCCACGCTTGTAAAGATCGATGAAGCGCTTGCTGGTGGTGTCGTCAATTTCGTTGCGGGTCACCGGGCGTTCGTAGCGGTAATCCCCACCCGCGCCGGTTGCTGGCGCCGGGCGCGGCA
>JANXRN010000427.1 GCA_025352995.1 Acetobacteraceae bacterium | reverse complement strand
CGGCAGGCAAATTCCCGTTGTCAGGCGATGATGCCTGGCAGATAGGATTATCCACCATGACCCGCGTTGCCACCGTTGCTTTCGCCCTGCTGACCGCAATTGCCCTGCCGGCGTTCGCGCAAGGCCCGGCAGCGCCTGTGACGACCGCCAAGCCGATGACCGAGGCTGCCAAGCCGGCCGCGACCCAGGCCGCGGTGCCGGCGAGCAAAGCTGCCCCGGTTGCCGCCAAGCCGGCTGACGTGACCAAAAAGCCGGTTGCCGCGGCCACCCCCACCACGGCGCCGGTTACCAAGACCCCCTGATCCCGCGCGCGGCGGGGCCGGGATAATGCTCCCGGCCCCTCCCATGCGTTCGGTTCAATTGCTTCACTGCTGACGCCTACCTATATGCTGCGCTGCGACAGTTTTGAGGCAGCTTCAGATATGGTTTCTCCGTTGGGTTTTGGGTTCAATTTTGCCGATCTGGCGCACCGTGATGGCTTGGTGCGGCTGGATCGGCTTTTTGTTGAGCGCCTGGCCGCGACCCCTGATCTGCACGCCCGGCTGCTGGCGGCGCGCGCGGCCCCCGATGCGCTGGACGCCAAGGCGGAAGGCGACCTGGTGGTGGCGCTGGGGCCGGCGGTGGACGATTTTGTCGCTGAACTATTCGCAATCCGTGCCGATGTTGATGAGATCGCGGCCGAAACATTACGGCTTGACCCGGTGCATGCGTGCAAGCGCCTGTTCGTGCAGCGCCAGGCGGTGAAGAAATACCCCGATGTGGCAGGCTTTGATGGCGCCGCGCTGCGCGCGGCCTTGGAAGCGCGGCTGGGCAAAGCGTTCACCGAAGCTGGATTTGCTGCCCTGGTCGCCGATACCGATGCCGACATGCTGGATATCGCGCTGCGTTACGCTGCCTGGGCGACGTTGAGCGTCGAAGGCCGGGCCTATCACCGCAACGACACCATGTTCCGGGTGCCGCACAAGGTCGATCCGCAGCATCTGGTGCCGATCGAAACGATCGAACGTGATGGCGTGACCATGCAGCGCCTGCCGGAACATGATTGGCGCCAGCGCAACGGTTTCGCGCTGACCGATGAAGGCATGTCCACCCAAGGCGCGCTCGACCAGATCAATTACTGCATCTGGTGCCATACCCAGGGCAAGGATTCGTGCAGCAAGGGCTTGAAGGATCGCAAAACCGGCGCGTTCCAGAAATCGCCGTTCGGGGTGACCTTGGCGGGCTGCCCGCTCGACGAGAAAATCAGCGAGATGCACACGCTGCGTGCGCAAGGCAGCCTGCTGGGTGCGTTCGCCACCATTGCCATCGACAACCCGATGATGGCGGCGACCGGCCACCGGATTTGCAACGATTGCATGAAAGCCTGCATCTACCAGAAGCAGGAAGCGGTCGATATTCCGCAGGCCGAAACCAATATCCTCAAGCAGGTGCTGGAACTTCCCTGGGGCTTTGAGATTTATACCCTGCTGACGCGCTGGAACCCGCTGGATATCCGACGGCCGCTGCCGCGCCCTGAAAGTGGGCGCAAGGTGCTGATCGTGGGCCTTGGCCCGGCGGGCTTTACCTTGGCGCATCATCTGATGAATGACGGGCATATTGTCGTTGCCGTGGACGGGTTGAAGATCGAACCGTTGGGGTTTGATCCGTCATTGCCAATCCGCGATGCGCAAAGCCTGTTTGAAAATCTCGATGATCGGGTGTTGGCGGGCTTTGGTGGCGTCGCCGAATACGGCATCACCGTGCGCTGGAACAAGAACTACCTGAAGCTGGTGCGGCTGCTGCTGGAACGGCGGGCGGAATTTGCAGCCTTTGGCGGCATTCGTTTCGGTGGTGGCGCCACCATCGGCATCGATGATGCCTGGGCGATGGGGTTCGACCATGTGGCACTCTGCATGGGCGCCGGCAAACCGACGGTGATCGACATGCCGAATAATCTGGCCCGCGGCGTGCGCCAGGCGAGCGATTTCCTGATGGCGCTGCAACTAACCGGGGCGGCCAAAACATCGTCGATTGCCAATTTGCAGCTGCGCCTGCCGGTGGTGGTGATCGGTGGTGGCCTGACCGCGATCGATACGGCGACCGAAAGCATGGCGTATTATGTCCGCCAGGTGGAGAAGTTTGCCGCCCGGCATCGGTTGCTGGTTGCCGAAATGGGCGAAGCGGCGGTGCAGGCGCGCTGGAGCGCGGAAGACACTGAAATAGCGGGCGAGTTTCTCGGCCATGCGGCGGCGATTGCGTCGGAACGGGCGCTGGCGGTGACCGAAACGCGCGAACCCCGGTTGGCGCAGTTGCTCGATAGCTGGGGCGGGGCGACGCTCGCCTATCGCCGCAAACTTGTCGAAGCGCCGAGCTACACGCTGAACCACGAAGAAGTCGCCAAGGCGCTGGAAGAAGGCGTGCGCTTTGCCGAAGGGTTGACGCCGGTGGCGGTTGAGGTCGATCGTTTTGGCCACGCGGCGGGCTTGCTTGTGCGGACTGCCGATGGCCGCGAAACGATTCTGCCGGCGCGGGCGGTGATTGTCGCCGCTGGAACCCAGCCCAACACAATTCTGGCGCGCGAAGATGGCCGGATAGAGCTTGATGGGCGCTATTTCCAGGCGATCGACATCGATGGAAACAAGGTTTCCCCGCAGCGCGCGGCGAGCAAGCCCGAAACGGTCGAGGTGCTGATGCACCGCACCGATGCCGGCGAACTGATCAGCTTCTTCGGCGATCTGCACCCGAGCTTTTTCGGCAATGTGGTGAAAGCCATGGGATCGGCCAAGCAAGGCTATCCGATTGTGAGCCGGGCGCTGATGAGCAGGCCGGCGAGCGCAATTTCCGGCGCTGATCTGATCGCCGTTTGCCGCCGCGATTTACAGGCGCGGGTCCATGCGGTGCATCGGCTGACGCCAACGATTGTCGAGGTCGTGCTGCACGCCCCGGCCGCCGCTCGTGCCTTCAAGCCAGGCCAGTTCTACCGCTTGCAAAATTACGAGATGCTGGCAGCGCGGATCGATGATGGCGGCATGGAAACCGTGCTGGCGATGGAGGGCCTGGCGATGACTGGCGCCTGGACCGATCCGGAGGCCGGGCTGGTATCAGTGATCGCGCTGGAAATGGGCGGCAGTTCGGATTTATGTGCCCATCTGCCGATTGGCCAACCCGTCGTGCTGATGGGGCCGACCGGGATGCCGACCGAAATCCACGCCGATACCACCGTCGCACTCGTCGGCGGCGGCTTGGGCAACGCGGTGCTGTTCAGCATCGGCGCGGCGATGCGCGCGGCCGGCAGCAAGGTGATCTATTTCGCTGGCTACAAGGCGATGCAGGATCGTTACAAGGTGGAAGAAATCGAACGTGCGGCGGACGTGATCATCTGGTGCTGCGACGAAGCGCCCGGCTTCACCCCGACCCGACCGCAGGACAGAAGCTTCGTCGGCAATATCGTCCAGGCGATGGCCGAATACGCCACCGGACGGTTGGGCGCGCAGGCGGTGCCGCTGGCCGACGCCGAACACATGATCGTCATCGGATCGGACCGCATGATGCAAGCCGTGGGGGCGGCCCGGCATGGCGTGCTGGCGCCCTACATGCGCGCCGGACATACCGCCATCGGATCGATCAATTCGCCGATGCAATGCATGATGAAGGAAGTCTGCGCCCAGTGCCTGCAAGCGCATATCGACCCGGTGACCGGGGAACGGACGGTGGTGTTCTCCTGCTTCAACCAGGACCAGGCGCTGGATCGGGTGGATTTCCCTGGGCTGGGGGAACGGCTGCGGCAGAACGGGTTGCAGGAGAAGGTGACGGCGCTTTGGGTTGATCGGGCGCTGCGGCGGGTGGGGGTTCGGTAGGGAAGAATGTTCTTTTTGTGAACAAAAAGAACCAAAAAAACTTTCCGACTCGTACTCCCTGGCCGTTGGCTTGGGCAACTGGTAGGCTGTGATCGTTGCCATAGCTTGGAAGTAGACCCGCAATGACACGAAAGCCAAATTCCTCGAAAAGCGGTTCTGGTGGGCCGCAATTTGTTCGATTTTTTGGTCCTTTGCTCGACGCGCTGCGTACGCTTGGCGGATCTGGCACAGCGAGCGAGGTTGTTCAGCAAATTACAATTGATCAAAAAATATCTGAAGCGCAACAAAGTGAATTGATGGATTCGGGAGAGCCGCGTTTCAAAAATCAAATACACTGGGCGCGATTTTATCTTTCTAAGAGGGATTTGATTGATTCATCGAAAAGAGGTGTTTGGCGGCTGACAGAGAACGGTCGAACAACATCTCTCGATCCTACCCAGGGATTGGTGTTATTTCAGGAAATACAAGAACGAATCAAGTCCCCAATGATTGCGCAGGGACCTGTGACGTCTTCCGATAGCCCGTCATTGCAGTCGGAGCTGGAAGCGCCGGCACCGGACCAGAGCGTATTTCCCCAGGTTGATTACCGGCTGGCGGTTTTGGAAAAGCTGCGAAATCTCACTCCGAGGGGATTTGAACAATTCACCTCTCGCATACTTCGGGAGGCGGGGTTTAGTGAGGTCAAAGTCACGGGGAAAGTCGGGGATGGTGGGATCGATGGATGGGGAATTTTGAGCCTGAACCCACTTGTCTCGTTCAAAGTGATCTTTCAATGCAAGAAATACGCTGGCTCGGTATCATCGGGTGCAATTCGTGACTTTCGTGGCGCGATGGCCGGGCGTGCGGATAAAGGGCTGGTTATTACGACTGGAACTTTTACCGAGAGCGCACGGGCCGAAGCAACGCGGGATGGGGTGCCGCCGATCGAACTCATCGATGCGGACAGTCTTGTCGAAATGCTCGCCAAGCTAGAGTTGGGTCTTAAGCCGGTTACTGCGTATGAGGTCGATGAAGCCTTCTTTCGCGAATTCTCGGAATGATGCCTCTACGACGCTGCCGATCTCGTGTGTGAGTAACCGCATGATAAACAATAGAAATTCGTGATTCCAGGTGAAATGATTGCCGATCTTGTCGCCGATCTTGGTTTGATGCCCAAGCCTTTGATTGGACGGAGTTTTATAGATCGCCAGCGCGTATTCTCCGCCGGCCTTTCGGTGGCGCACGGTACCTGTGAACCAAACAGACAAAGTTTTTTTGGTTCTTTTTGTTCACAAAAAGAACATTCTTCCTTCCCGGAGATTGCGCAATGCCCACCCAACCGCAAGGTCCCGAAGTAGACACCATGCCCCGCCCCTTGCCGGCAAGGGTGCGGATTGTCGGGCGCTATGTGGAGTTGGAGCCGCTGCACCGCCGCCATGCCGCCGATTTGTGGCGGGCACTGCAAGGCGCCGATGACAGTTTCGCCTATGTGCCGTTCGGCCCGTTCGCGAATTTTGGAGCGTTCGAGCGCTTCATTGCCGAGTTCGCCGCCGTGCAGGACCGTGTTGCCTGGGCGATAAGGCCGATCAGCACCGGGGAGGCGTCGGGCTGGCTGACCTTGATGGATATCCAGCCGGCCAACGCGGCGATCGAAATTGGCAGCATCTGGTTCGGCCCCAAATTGCAGCGCACCAAGGCGGCGACCGAGGCGATTTATTTGCTGCTGAAACTTGCCGCCGATGATTTGGGGTATCGCCGGTTGGTGTGGAAATGCAACGCGCTCAACGCCGGCAGCAAGCGTGCGGCGGAGCGGCTGGGGTTCACCTTCGAAGGCCAGCACCGGATGCATATGACGGTGAAAGGCCGCCAGCGCGATACGGATTGGTACAGCATTGTCGCGCCCGAGTGGCCGCGCTGCCGGGACGCGTTAGTCGGGTGGCTCGATGCGGAGAATTTCGGGCCGGATGGAACGGCCAGGCGTGGGTTGGCGGAAATACGGGCGGCGATTTAGCCGGGGATCGTCTGATCCATCGTCAGCGCCGGCATGCAGGTGTTGCGCGGCCCCACCGCCCGGGCGGGGATGCCGACGACGGTGGTGTAGGGCTGCACCGACGACAGCACCACACTGCCGGCGCCGACCTTCGCCCCTTCGCCGATTTCGATGTTGCCGAGGATTTTGGCGCCTGCGCCGATCAGCACGCCACGGCGAACTTTCGGGTGGCGGTCGCCACCTTCCTTGCCGGTGCCGCCAAGTGTTACCTCGTGCAGCATGGAGACATCGTCTTCCACCACCGCAGTTTCACCGATGACCACCGATGTCGCATGATCGATCAGGATGCGCCGGCCAAGCTGGGCGGCGGGGTGGAAATCGACGCCGAAGACTTCCGACATCCGGCTTTGCATCAGGCGGGCGAGATGCTGGCGGCCATTGCTCCACAGCCAGTGCGACACGCGATGCGCTTGCACGGCGTGAAAGCCTTTGAAATACAAGAATGGCGTCAGCAAATCGGGGCAGGCCGGATCGCGGTCACGGATGGCGACCAGATCTTCGGCGGCGGCTTCGACCAGGCCGGGATCGGCTTCCATCGCGTCCGCCACCATGGCTGCCAGACAATCGGCGCCGAGGTCTTCGCTGGCGAGCTTGTGGGCAAGGCGATGGGCGAGCGCGTCGGCGAGGCCCATATGCGGCAGGATTCCGCGTTCGATGGTCCGCGTCAGCATCGGTTCGCGATGCATCACCGTGCGGCCTTCATCGGTCAGAATGGCCCAGACGTCGGCGGCCGGTTCAAGCCGACGGGTGCGGTGGACGAGCGATGCGGTCAGGTCTTCACAGCCAAAATTGGACATCTTTGGTCTCCCGCGACGACGCTAACACTACCGGCTAAACGTGAAAACTCTCCCCACAGCCGCAGCGGCCTTTTTCGTTCGGGTTGGTGAAGCTGAAGCCTGCGGACAGCGCCTTGGTTTCGTAGTCCATCACCGAGCCGATCAGGAACAGGGTGGCCTTGCGATCGACCAGCACGGTGACGCCGTTGTTGTTCACCACTTCGTCGGTCGCCGCGGCTTCATCAGCCCAGCTCATGTCGTAGGACATGCCGGAACAGCCCTTGGTGGAAACCGCTATGCGCAGCAGCTTGCCTTCTTGGCCATGGGCGTAAAGCCCGCGCAGGCGGTCGGCGGCGGCGTCCGTGACTTGCATCAGCGGCGGCAAAGCGCGGCGCGGGCGGGTGGGCGTCATGGTTGCGGACATTTTCGGGCCTCAGAACATGTTCAGCGCAAGACGGGCATCTTCGGTCATGCGGCTTTGGTCCCAGGGCGGATCCCAGACCACTTCCACATCACATGATGTCACGCCCGGCACCATCAAGATGGCGTCACGGATTTGTTCCGGCAGTTCCTGCGCCGACGGGCAGGCCGGGGCGGTCAGGGTCATTTCGACCTTCACCGCGCCATCGTCGGTATGGTCGATGGCGTAGATCAGGCCGAGTTCGTAGATATTAACCGGGATTTCCGGGTCATAGACGCTGGCGCAGGCCGCGATCAGCTGGTCTTCGGTCGGCTTGGGGGCGACCTCGCCATCCGGGGTCCAGCTACCTGGGGTGTCGTTCATGGGACCCTCACTCACTGCTGACGCGGGTGGTGCCGCCATCGAGGGCGGCGATCAGGGCGTGCCACGGCAAGGTGGCGCATTTCACCCGGGATTTGTATTTATGCACCGCCGAAAGCGGCTGAAGCGCGGTCAAATCCTGTGCGCAATCGGGGCATTCGCCGGTTTGCACCATGGTTCGGAACGCGTCGAACAGCGCCTTGGTGCTTGATGGCGCCAGGCCTTCCACGGCCTCGACCATCAAATCGGCCGATACGATGCTGATTTCGCAGCCGCGCGCCTTGTAGCCGGTGTCGGCAATATTTCCATCGTCGCCGAGCTTGACCCAGACTTCGACCCGGTCGCCGCACATCGGGTTGTCGCCCTTGGCGGTGGCGTCAAACGCGGCCAGCGCCTGCATGTGCAGCGGCTTGCGGCCACGCGCCAGGATGGTCTGGTTGTACAGATCGCGGACTTCGTCGAACATCAGGTGAAGAACTCCCTGATTTTGGTCAGCGTGTCGGCCAGCGCGTCGATCTCGCCCGGCGTGGTGTAAATGCCGAAGCTGGCGCGGGCGGTGCTATCAACGCCCAACCGGCGCATCAACGGTTCGGCGCAGTGATGCCCGGCGCGGACGGCGATGCCCTGGCGATCGAGCAAGGTGGCGACATCGTGCGGATGGGCGCCGGCGAGGGTGAAGGAAATCACCCCGCCGCGATCTTGTGCGCGCCCGATGACGGTCAGGCCTTCGACATTGGCCAAGCGGGCGAGGGCATGATCGGTGAGGGCTGCTTCATGGGCGGCAATCGCGTCATAGCCGATGGCCTGGACGTAATCGATCGCAGCCTTGAGGCCGATGCCTTCGATGATCGCCGGGGTGCCGGCTTCGAACTTGTGCGGTACTTCCGCCCAGCGGCTGCGTTCGAAGCTGACCGAGGATATCATATCCCCGCCGCCCATGAAGGGCGGCATGGCGTCGAGCAATTCGCGCTTGCCCCACAGCACCCCGATACCGGTCGGGCCATATAATTTGTGGCCAGTGAAGCAGTAGAAATCGGCGCCGAGCGCCTGGACATCGATGCGCCGATGCACAATCGCCTGGCTGCCGTCGAACATCACGCGGGCGCCATGCGCGTGGGCAATGCGGCAGATGCGCTCGGCCGGGGTGTAGGTGCCCAGAACATTCGACATATGGGTGATCGCGACGAGGCCGACGCGGCCATCGGACAACAGGGCTTCGAACGCGGCGAGGTCGAGTTCGCCGGCATCGGTGATCGGGGCGATGCGCAGGTCGATGCCATGCGCGTCACGTAGCATCTGCCAAGGGACGATGTTGGAATGGTGTTCCATTTCGGAAATCACCACCGCCTGGCCGGGCTTCAGCACACCCCTACCGTAGCTGTGGGCGAGCAGGTTGATCGCCCCGGTAGAATTGCCGGTGAAGATTATTTCGTGCCGGTCATTGGCATTGATCAGGGTGGCGACAGCGTCGCGGGCTTCTTCATAGGCTTCTGTCGTACGCTCGCTCATCCAATGCAGACCGCGATGGATGTTGGCGTATTGATGTTCCATGGCGTGCACCATGGCATTGATCACCGGGCGTGGCTTTTGCGCCGAGGCGGCACTGTCGAGGAAGACCAACGGCTTGCCACGAATGGTTTCGCCGAGGATCGGGAAGTCAGCGCGGATGCGGGCAAGGTCGATCATTGTGCGTGCCGATCCCACCAGAGCGAAATGGCGGCTTCCATGGCGGCGCGGCCATCAACATGGCTGATCGGGTCGAGCGCTTCGGACAGGAAGGCGCGCACCAGCATGGAACGCGCTTCCGCTTCGGCGATGCCACGGGTGCGCAGGTAAAACAGCTGGTCGCCATCAAGTTCGCCGATGGTGGCGCCGTGGCTGCATTTCACGTCGTCGGCGTAAATTTCGAGCTGCGGTTTGCAGTCCATTTCCGCATCCGGCGACAGCAGCAGCGCCTGGTTCATTTGGTAGCCGTCAGTCTTTTGCGCGATGCGATCGACTTCGATCTTGCCCTGGAACACGCCGCGGGCATGGCCGGACAGCACATTCTTGACCGTCTGGCGGCTCGCGGTATTGGGCGCGGCGTGATGGATCACGGTGGTGAAGTCGGCATGCTGTTGGCCGCCGAGCAGTTGCGCCGCATTCAGATGCGCACTCGCCTGCGGGCCGTTGAGGTCGGCATGGACTTCCATCCTCGCGAGGCGGGCGCCGAGCGTCAGGGCGAAACTATCATAAGTGCCGCTGGCCGCGACATCGGCGTACACCGTGGACAGATGGAAAGCGCCAAGCGCTTCCTGCTGCAAGCGCAGATGGGTGAGGGTTGCGTTGCCGCCGACGGTCGCCGACAGCACCGGATTGTTGAGATAGACGCCGTCGCCGAGCGCGATGTCGAGCAGGGTCAGCCGGGCATTGTCGCCGATTGTGACTGCATGGTTGGGATGGAAGCTGACATCGTTGCCGGTGCCGATGCTGACCAGCAGGATCGTGCCGGCATCATGCCCGGCGGGCACGCGAATGGTAACGCCATCTTCCGAGAGCATGGTGTTGAGCGCGACCAGCTTGTGCTGGTCCGGGCGATTGCTGGCGCCATAGGCCGGCGCGCCAAAGGTGACGCCGGCGGGCAGATCGGACAGATCGGCGCGGAAGCGTCCATCCACGAAAATCAGGCGCGGGGCATCGATTTTCGGCAGGCGTGCAAGCGCGTCGCTGACATCGCGCGGGGCATCGTCGGGCGATACGAACCGCACATCGGTGACCGGACGCAGCAGGCTGTAGCGCCAATCTTCCTCGCGCGGGCCCGGCAGGCCGTTGCGGGCGAACAGCGCCGCCGCTTCGGTGCGCTGTGGGGCCATGCCGTGCGCGTCATACCGCGCCAGGAAGCCTTGGGCGCCGGCTTGCAACTGGCTCAACGGTAGCGTCACGTTCATGCCGCTTCCGCCACGATCGCGGCGTAACCATCCGCTTCCAACTGGTGTGCGAGTTCGGGGCCGCCAGAGCGGATGATCCGCCCGCCGGCCAGCACATGCACCCGATCCGGCACGATATAGTCGAGCAGGCGCTGGTAATGGGTGATGACGAGGGCGGAAAATTTCGGGCCGCGCAGCGCATTTACGCCATCGGCAACGATTTTCAGCGCGTCGATATCGAGGCCGGAATCGGTTTCATCGAGGATGGCGAGTTTCGGCCGCAGCACCGCCATTTGCAGCACTTCGTTACGCTTTTTCTCGCCGCCGGAAAACCCGACATTGACGTTGCGCTTTAGCATGTCATCCGGCATCGACAGACGCTTGGCCTCGGCGCGCGACAATTTCAGGAAGGCAATGGCATCGAGTTCCGGCTCGCCGCGCGCGCGGCGCTGCGCGTTGAGCGCGGTGCGGAGGAAGTTGGCATTGTTCACGCCCGGCAATTCAACCGGATACTGGAATGCCAGGAATAGCCCGGCCGCGGCACGGGCTTCGGGTTCCATTTCCAGCAGATCAAACCCGTCGAAAATGGCACTGCCGCCGGTGACGTCATAGCCTTCACGGCCCGACAGCACATAGGACAGGGTGGATTTGCCCGATCCATTGGGACCCATGATAGCGTGCACTTCGCCGTCCGGCACCACAAGGTCGATGCCTTTGAGGATGGTCTTGTCGTCAATATTGGCAGTCAAATTCTTGATTTCGAGCATTGTCCGTACCTTAGCCGACCGAGCCTTCAAGGCTGATGGCGAGCAGTTTCTGGGCTTCGACGGCGAATTCCATCGGGAGTTCTTTCAACACGTCCTTGCAGAACCCGTTGACGATCAGGCCGACCGCGTCTTCCTGGGATAGGCCGCGCTGGCGGCAGTAGAATAGTTGGTCATCGGCGATCTTGCTGGTGGTGGCTTCATGTTCCAGTTTGGCCGTCGGGTTGCGGCTTTCGATATAGGGCACCGTGTGGGCGCCGCACTGGTCACCGATCAGCAGGGAGTCGCACTGGGTATGGTTGCGCGCGCCATGGGCTTTCGGCAGCACCCGCACCAGGCCGCGATAGGTGTTGTTGGACTTGCCGGCGCTGATGCCCTTGGAGACGATCGTGCTTTTCGTGTTGCGGCCGATATGGATCATCTTGGTGCCGGTATCGGCCTGCTGATGATTGGTGGTGACGGCAACGGAATAGAATTCGCCCACGCTGTCATCGCCGAGCAGGATGCAGGACGGGTATTTCCAGGTGATCGCGGAGCCGGTTTCGACCTGGGTCCACGATATTTTACTGCGCGCACCACGGCAGGCGCCGCGCTTGGTGACGAAGTTGTAAATGCCGCCCTTGCCGTCCGCGTCGCCCGGATACCAGTTTTGCACGGTGGAATATT
>JANXRN010000392.1 GCA_025352995.1 Acetobacteraceae bacterium | reverse complement strand
TTCGTGCGCCGCCAGGGCGACGGGTTTCGTTTTGAATTTCTTGAGGCTGTACAATGAATGATATGATTACCGATCTGCCGATCGTCATCGCCATGCAGGGCGCCAGCAATGTGCGCGACATGGGGGGCTGGGCAACGACCGACGGCCGCACGGTCGCGCGCGGACGGCTATTTCGCAGCGCGGCGCTGCATGGACTGACGGATGCCGATCTTGCCGCCTTTGCCGCACTCGGGCTGCGTACCGTGTGCGATTTCCGCGGGGAAGCCGAGCAGGCCAAAGCGCCGTCGCGCCTGCCGGACGGCGTGGTGCTGCATCCGCTGTGCATCCAGCCGACGATTGGCGCGTCGCTGGCCGATCTGGCCAAGAACAGCGAGGCCAATGGCGATGATGTGATCGCCGTGCTGTGCCAGGCCTATGCCGCCTATGCGCTGGACTGGGCGGATCAATATCGCGCGATGTTCGAGCTGATCCTGGCCGGGGACCTGCCGCTGCTGTTTCACTGCACGGCCGGCAAGGACCGCACCGGGTTTGCGGCCACGCTCATCTTGTCGGCGTTGGGGGTGGATCGGGAGACGATCCGCCAGGATTACCTCGCCACCAACCGCATCTGGCAACCGCCGGCCGATCTGGCATCGCATCTGCCGCCGTCGGCCGCAAAAATGCTGCTGAGCGCCCATCCGGCTTTTCTTGATGCCGCCTTTGCGGCCATCGATGCGGCTTATCCGACGATGGACGCCTATCTGGAGGCTAAAGTCGGGCTGGATGCCGGCAAGCGTGAGAAGTTGAGAGAGTTGTTGTTGGACTAACCGAACGCCACTGGCAGCATAGATAAAACCAACAGCACCGCCATCGCGATATTGAAGGCGCGTAGCCGGGCGGGGTTTTGCAACAGCCGCGCGGCAGCCGCCCCCAGCAGCGCCCACGGCATGATGCAGGGTAAGGCGACCGCGAGGAACACCAGCCCCACCGTCAGCGACTGCGCCAGCACCAAGCCATCCGGCGTCATGAACGCGCCGGCAGCCCCGAGGCAGATCATCCATGCCTTGGGGTTCACCCATTGAAACGCCATCGCGCCGAAAAAGCCGAGCGCCGGCCGGGCGCCGACGCTGCCCGGCGGGGCGGCGGTGGCAATCTGCCAGGCCAGCCACAGCAGCCACGCCAACGAGATAAAATGCAGCGCCGCCGCCACCAGTGGAATTTGCAGCAGCACCCCGGCAAGCCCGGCACAGACCACCACCAGCATCAGCGCAAAACCGAGCGCAATGCCGAAAATATGCGGCAAGGTCGCGCGCAGCCCATGATTGACCGCGCCAGTGGTGACCATGACATTGTTCGGCCCGGGCGTGATGGTGGCCGCAATGGCGAAGCCGATCAAAGGGAGGAGGGTGGTTTCCATTTCCAAAGCCGACCACAGTTCACGGTGCGGCGCTAGTTTATGGCAGCATAGCTGTCCTGATTTTTTCAAAAATGATCGACCCATCAAAACCGGTCCTGCGCTACCAAGTCGCAAACATGATCACCACCGCGACCGCCATCACCCCGGTTGACAGCCACCCCATCACCCAGAGTGCCCGCGGCAGGACGAAATCGCCCATCACTTTCGGCGCCATGGCCATCACCATCATCACCGCCATCAACGGCACTGCCACCACCCCGTTAAGCACCGCCGACCAGAACAAAGCCTTGATCGGATCGATGCCGACGAAGTTGAAGCCGATACCGATCAGGGTGGACACCACAATCGTTGCGTAAAACGCCCGCGCATCCCTGGGCAGACGGCCGAGGCCGGTTGGCCAGCCCAGCGCTTCCCCCAGCGCATAGGCGCAGGACCCGGCGAGCACCGGCACCGCAAGTAGCCCGATGCCGATAATGCCGATTGCAAACAGCGCAAAAGTCGCAGCCCCTGCAATCGGGCGGAGCGCCTCGGCGGCCTGGGAGGAGGTCTGGATGTCGGTAATCCCGTTGGCGTGCAACGTCGCCGCGGTTGCGACAATGATGCTGAAGCTGATCAGGTTGGAATATCCCATGCCGACATAGGTATCGAGCCGGATACGAAATATCGCCTCCGCCGCCTGGGCCGGGGCGGCGGTCAAGGGCTCGGCGGCAGCGTCGGCGCGCATATCCTCCACCTCGGTCGAGCTTTGCCAGAAGAAGCAATAAGGGGTGATGGTGGTGCCGAGCACGGCGACGACGGTGGTGACATAGTCAGTCGCCAGACTGAAATTCGGGACGAACGTGTTATAGGCAACCGTGCCCCACGGCACATGCACCACCAGCGCCACGGCGACATAGGTGAACAGGGTGGCGCAACCCCATTTCAGCACATGGACATAGTTTGCGTAGCTGGAAAACACTTCCAGCACGGCGCAACCGACTGCAAAACCCACGACGTAAAGCCAGCCCGGCCCGCCGATCAACAGGCGCAGCGCGTCGGCCATCGCGCCAAGGTCGGCGCCGAGATTGATAATATTGGCGACCAACAGCAGCGCCACGATGAAATACAACAGCGCGCGCGGGTAATGATCCCTGATATTGCCGGCTATGCCGGTGCCGGATACCCGGCCAATGCGGGCGCTAATTTCCTGGATTGCCGCCATCAGCGGGTAGCAGAACAGCATCACCCAGCACATCGCGTAGCCGAATGCGGCACCTGCCTGGGAATAGGTGGCAATGCCGGACGGATCGTCATCGGACGCGCCTGTGATCAGCCCGGGGCCGAGCAGCGCCCAAAGGCCCTTGCGCGGCGGCGCGGCGGGATTACGGGCGGTATGGATGCGGGCGGAAAGCCCCTCGCGCGGCGCAGGCGCATGTTCGGTGTTCGGCACAATCGATCCTTGTTGGGGCCAGTCCCCGGGGTATAGTGGCAGAATGGCGGGTCATGATAGGGTCCGAAAATGCTTATACGTGACGATCTTGATAGCGCACTGCGCACCGCCTGGGCCCGCATTGGGCAACCCGGCACCTGGTGGAACGCCGCCGACCGGGTGGCGATCGCCGCCGAGGCGCGCCATGCCATGGGCTGTCCACTCTGTGCCGCGCGCAAGAAGGCTTTGTCCCCAGCATTGGTGGCGGGCGATCACGCAAGCCTTGGCGCCCTGCCCGACGCCGCACTTCACGCCATCCATCGCATCCGCACCGATGCCGGTCGGCTGGGCGAAAGCTGGTTCCGCCAGATCATCGATGCTGGCCTCAGCGAAGACCAGTATGTCGAGCTGGTTGGCGTGGTGTCCGTGGTCACCGCGGTGGACAGTTTCGACTTCGCCGCCGGCCTGCCCGTGCGCCCCCTGCCCGCCGCCCAGGCTAGCGCGCCGAGCCTGCGCCGCCCGCGCAATGCCGGCCCTGGCCCTGGTTGGGTATCGGCGATGATGCCAGATGCCCGCACCGAGGCCGATCCGGATTTCTTCGGGAGCGAACGTGGCACGGCGCATATCCACCTCGCGCTCAGCCTGGTGCCAAACAGCGCCATCCAGTTCTGGGATATGCTGGAAACCATGTACCAGACCAGCGCGATGATGCGCGACTTCACCCGCGATTATCGGGCGATTTCCCACCCGCAAATCGAACTGGTGGCGGCACGGGTGGCAGCCCTCAATCAGTGTTTGTACTGAACCACCAGCCATGTCAGCCTGCTCCGTGCGAGCGGCCAGTTTCTGGGGACCGATTACAGCGCCGACGGCGTGATGGATGGCGCGACCGATACCGGCGTGCCGCATTGGGCGGAATTGGTGGCGCTGGTCGATGCGACGGTTGCCCGCGATGGCGCGGCGGCGGCTGAAGCCCGCCGGGCGCTGGTCGCTGCAATGGGCGAAGCGGCGATGATCGATGCGGCCGCGGTGATCGGCGGGTTCGACGGAATTACCAAAGTTGCCGACGCCACTGGCATTCCGCTGGAGCCGGGCAAAGCCGATGCGAGTGCCGAATGGCGGGAGAGTCTGGGGATTGACCGGTTTACCGCGCAGAAGACCTGAGTATCCGTCGGGAAAGGCTGCCCGAAGACTAGAGCCAAGAAAGCACTCCTTTTTTTGAAAAAAAGGAGCAAAAAAACTTTTCCACTTTGGTTCCGAGCGCTTCGCCGTTGCGGGGGGCGTACGCCAACGGCAAGGAATAGATGAAGTTTTTTTGCTTCTTTTTGTTCACAAAAAGAAGATTTTTACTTCGCCCGAGGATCCAAAGCGTCCCGCAATCCATCCCCAATCAGATTAAAACTAAACACCGCCAGGAAAATCGCCGCCCCGGGGAAAATCGCCAGCCACGGCGCCTGGGTCAGAAAGCGCTGGGCGGAATTGAGCATGCTGCCCCAGGACGGCGCCGGCGGCTGCTGGCCCAGCCCGAGAAAGGACAGGCTGGCCTCGGCGATGATGGCGCCGGCGATGGCGAGGGTTGCCTGCACCATCACCGGCGGCACGATATTGGGCAGCACGTGGCGCACCGCGACGCGCCACGGCGGATTGCCGAGCGCGCGGGCGGCTTCGACATAGTCATTGGTCGCGGCATCCATGGTGGCGGCGCGGGACACACGGACGAAAATCGGTGTGGCGGTAATGCCGATCGCGATCATCGCGTTCTGCAGCGACGGCCCGAGGAAAGCGGCAAGCGCGATGGCCAGGATCAGGAAGGGCGAGGCCAGCATGGCATCGACCAGGCGGCCGATGATCATGTCGATCTTGCCGCCGGCGAACCCCGCCATCAGCCCGACCGGGACCCCGACGCCGGATGCGATGGTGACCGAGATGACGCCAGCCAGCAGGCTCGCGCGCGCGCCCCAGATCACCCGGCTCAGCACGTCGCGGCCATTTTCGTCGGTGCCCATCCAGTGCGCCCAGGATGGTGCTTTGCGGATCAGCGTCCAGCTTGTCTGGGTCGGGTCGAACGGCGCGACCCAGGGCGCTGCCAGGGCGACGATGATGAACAGGCTGATGATCACCAGGCCGCCGACCGCTGCCGGCCGGCGAAAAAAGCGGCGCACCGCAAGGCGGGCGGGCGACTGCATGGCTTTGGCCATAACCGCGCCGGCATCGTTGGCTGTGGTGGCGCTCATGATGTGCGAAGCCTCGGGTTGAGGAAGACATAGATGATATCAGCGAGCAAATTCAGCCCGATATAGACCGAGGCGGTGACCAGCACGACGCCTTGCACCACCGGGTAGTCGCGGTTGAAGACCGCATCGACGATCAGCTTGCCGAAGCCTGGGATGCTGAACACTTGTTCGGTCAGCACCGCACCGGACAGCAAGGTGCCGAGTTCCAGCGCGCCCAAGGTCACCACCGGCACCAGCGCGTTGCGCAGCGCGTGGCGCAGCACGACGCGCATTTCCATCAGCCCCTTGGCGCGCGCGGTGCGGACGTAATCCTGTTCGAGCGCGGTCAGCATCGCCGACCGCGTATGCCGCATCAGCACGGCGGCGAGCGCGTTGCCGAGCACGAAGGCGGGCATGATGGTGGTGGCGAGCGACTGCCGCCAATCTTCGGTCAGCGGCACGTAGCCCGATGGCGGCAGCCAACCCAACTGCACCGAAACGATCAGAATGAGCATGATGCCGAGCCAGAAATTCGGCGTCGACAGGCCGGCAAGCCCGATCCCGTTGGCGACATAATCCCAGAAGGTGTTTTTCTTCACCGCCGACAGGATGCCCATCGGCACCCCGATCGACACTGAAATAATGAATGCCATCGCGGCAAGCTGCGCGGTGACGGGCAATTTGGTTGCCACTAGTTGCAGCACCGGCTGGCGAATGCGCCAGGAAAAGCCGAGATCGCCCTGCAGCACATTGCCGATCCAGTGGAAATACTGGATCACCAGCGGCCGATCGAGCCAGAGTTCGGCGCGGATTTGTGCCAGCACTTCCGGATCGCGTTCTTCCCCCGCCAGCACCAACGCCGGATCGCCCGGCATAAGCTGCTGCAGGCAGAACACCATGATGCTGACCAGGAAGATGGTCGGGATGAATTGGGCGATGCGGATTCCGAGATGGGATTTCATCGGTGCGACCTATTGGCCCATCTTCAAACCCTTGATCCGGATCAGCCCGTCGGCAATCGGGGTGAAACCGCTGATTTTCGCATTCATCCCGATCAATACTTTCGGGCTGTAAATATACATCACCGGCAGGTCGAGGTTCAGTTGCGCAGCGATCTTGCCATAGAGGCCGCGGCGCACCGTGACATCGGTTTCGGCGCGGGTTTGTTCGAGCAGGCTGTCGACCGTTGCCGAGGAATAATGCGCGTCATTGAGCGGCGTGTCGGTGTGCAGGAAGTTGTACATGTTGCCGTCAGCGTCGGCACGACCGGACCAGCCGATCAGGAAAACCTCGTAATCGCCATCGGTTTGCGCTTTCAAGGCGGTGACGAACTCGGTCGCCCGCAGCTTCACGTCAAACCCGGCTTCGGCCGCCATCGACTGGATGACTTCGCCGGTCTGGCGCTGATCGGCGGAATTGGTGATCATCAGTTCAACCGTCAATGGCGTTTTTATTCCGGCTTCGGCGAGCAGCTTTTTCGCCAGCGCGACGTCGCGCCCGGCCGGCTTGATTTCGGGCGCATAGAACGGGCTTGCGGGCGGCACGCCCTGGGCGATTGGGGTGAAGAGGCCGCTATAGACGACGTCATTAATCGCCTGGCGATCGATCGCGGCGGCAAAGGCCTGGCGGACTTTGGAATCGCGCATCATCGCAGTACGCGGTTGGCGGCCGTTGCCGATATTGAAGGACAGGCTCTGATAGCCGAGGCCATCGAAAATCTCGGCGCGCAGCTTGGGATCGGCCTTGACCTGGGCGATGTCGGTGGGCGCGATGCGTTCGGCCATTTCAAGCGTGCCGGCGCGCAAATTGGCGAGCCGGATCGTGTTGTCGACGATCGGCTGATAGACGACGCGGTTCACATGAATATTGCCGGCATCCCAATATTCGGCAAAGCGATCGACGACGATACGGTCCTGCGGCACCCGCTCGGTGAATTTGAACGGGCCGGCGCAGACCGGATGCTGGCCGAAATTGGCGCCGGCGGCAAGCGATGCCTTGGGCGAGACGATCATCCCCGAGCGATCGGACAATTGCGCCAGGAACGGCGAATTCGGGGATTTCAGCACCAGCCGCACAGTCAACGGATTAACCACTTCGACATGATCGAGCGTGCCAATTTCGCCCTTGCGGGTGCTGCCGGCCATGGTCAGATGGCGCTCGAGGCTGAATTTCACAGCTTCGGCATCGACCGGCGTCATGTCATGGAATTTCATGTCCGGACGCAGCTTGAATTCCAGCGTCTTGCTGTCGATCCAGGCGTAGGACGCGGCGAGTTGCGGCACGATGTTGAGCTTGGCATCGATGTCGACGAGCTTGTCGCACAGGCTCGCGAAGACGAAGCGGCCAACCAGGGTGCGGGACAAGGTTGGGTCCAGCGCATCGGCGTCATCGGCGATGCCGATGCGCAGGGTTTGCGGCGGATTGGTCTGGGCTTGCAGGGTAAGCGGGATAGTGATGGCGGCGGCGGCAAGCAACAAGATCGGACGCATCGCAAGGCCCCCCCAACGGACATGATTTATGCCGCGCTGCGGCAAAGCCGGACTTTGGCGCGGGTCAGGCAGGCTGGCAAGCCTATCCGTGCGGCGAAAGGCCAATTTTCGGGGTTTGGACTGCCCGAAGGAGCGTCGCAAACAAGGCGGCGTGGGCGAGCAGCGCCAGAAAAGCCGCCGCTGGGACGGCCATCATCAAAGCCGGGGCGACCAGGACGGCGAGCATCACAGCCGCCGCGCGCGCATCGAACGCTGGCTGGCAATTCCAGAACAGATAGACCCCGGCAGCGGCCAATGGCAGGTCGTACACAAAGGCATGCGGGGTGACCAGGAAAGTCCCGATCAGCAGGCCGGCGCTGGCGACCGGATAGGCAGCACGGCGGAACAGCAGCCAGGTTGCGGCCAGGACGGGCAACGCCACCAGCAATTGGGCCATCCGGGCGACACCCGCAGGCGCGCCGAACTGGTGGAAAACGCCTTCCACCGTCGGGACCAGGTACCAGTAAGGGCCCATTTCGGCATCGAAGCGCTGGCTATAGGCAGGCAAGACCGCGAGCCAATCGCCCCAGATCGCCACACCCCACAGCGACGAGGTTACCAGAACCAGCGCTAGCACCGTCAGGCTGGCAACCAGGATCACCCGCCATTGGCCCAATGCCAGCAGCGCCACCGGGATCAGCAGCCCCAGTTGCGGCTTGCAGCTGGCGATGCCGAACAACACGCCGGCGAGCACCGGACGGGTCGGCACCGCGCGCAGGGCGCCGACCAGCAGCCCGGCGGCCAGCATCCCGGTCTGGCCGTAGATGATGGCAGCCGTTGCCGCCGGCGCCAGCAGCACAAGCACGCCCTTGGTGCGCAGTCCCGCCACGCCCACCACGAACATCACCGCCGTGATCAGCACCCAGACGAGATAGGCGGGCGCATAGTCGAGCCAGGCCAATGGCGCGATCAGCAGCAGAAAATGCGGTGGGTAGGCAAACGGCAACGGCGCCGGCCTGGCGGGGTCTCGGCCCAAAGCGAGTTCGGCCTGCCAGAGATGCGCCGCATCATAAACCGCGGCCCCGCCATCGGCGATCACGATGCGGGCATAGGACCAGATGGCGTGAAAATCGCTATGGATCGGCGGGGTGGCGGTGGCGAGGCGCACGGTATCGATGACATGCACCAACAGATATCCCGCCCCGGCTATCGCCAGCAGCAAGCCGAACAGGCGCTGGAGTCTGATGGGGATGCTGATCATGGTGCCGATCAAGCCCATGCCCTAGAACCGGGCCATGCAGCAAGCCGTCCCTGTCACCCATGATCTGATTTTGCTCGGCGCCGGGCATGCCCATGTTGAGGTTTTACGCCGCGCCGCAATGCGCCCGATCCCCGGGCTGCGGATCACCTTGATCACGCGGGAGGTCAACACAGCTTATTCCGGCATGCTGCCGAGCCTGCTGGCGGGGGAGGCAGATTTCGCCGCCGCCCATATTGATTGCGCGCGCCTGGTCGCGGCGGCGGGGGCGCGGCTGGTGGTCGCCGAAGCGTCCGGGATTGACCTGACGACGCGGCGGGTGGGGTTCGCTGATCGCCCGGCAATGGGGTTCGATCTGCTGTCGATCAATATTGGCGGGCTGCCAGCGATGCCGCCGGGGGCTGGGGTGCCGGTCAAGCCGATCGGGCAGTTTCTGGCGCGCCTGGCGCAGTTGGAAACGGACTTGCCGCCGGGGGCGCGGATTGCGGTGGTCGGCGCGGGGGCGGCGGGGGTGGAATTGTCGCTGGCGCTGGCGGCGCGTTTCGGCGGGCGGTTCCGGCTGGCGCTGATCGGGCGCGATGCCGAACCGCTGGCCCAGGCGCCGCGGATTTTGCGGGACGAAGTACGCTCCGCCTTGGTGGCCGCCGGGATTGAGGTACTGAACGGGGTTGGGGCGACGAAGCTCAGTGGCGATCGGCTGGCGCTGTCGGACGGGAGCGCGATTGAGGTGGGTGGCGCGATCTGGGCAACCGGGGTTGAAGGCCCTGCCCTGCTGCGCGAAGCCGGCCTGGAGGTCGATGCGGCGGGCTGCGCGCGGGTGGATGCGACGCTGACCTGCCTGGGCCAGCACGGGATTTTCGCCGCCGGCGATTGCGCGGCGCTTGATGGCGCGGCGCGGCCCAAGGCCGGGGTGTGGGCGGTGCGCGCAGGGGCAATTCTGGATGGCAATATCCGTCGTTTGATTGCCGGCAAAGCGCTACGATCCTGGCATCCGCAGCGCGGCGCGCTGGCGATTGTCGGGCTGGGCCATCAGCGGGCGGTGGCATGGCGCGGGCCGTTCACCCTATCGGGGACGCTGGCCTGGCGCTGGAAACAACGGATCGATCGGCGCTGGATGGCGATGTATGCGGCGCTGCGGCCGATGATGGGCGCGGCCGAGATGCGCTGCGCCGGGTGCGGGGCGAAAATCTCCGCCGAAACCTTGGTCGAGGCATTGGCGGGGCTGGCCGAGGCGCCGCGCGATGACATTCCGGTTGGGCTCGCGGCCGCCGATGATGCGGCGGTGACCCTTCCTCCGCCAGGCATGGCGCTGGTTCAGTCGGTCGATCATTTTCGCGCCTTCATTGACGATCCCTACGTCTTTGGCGCCATCGCGGCGGCGCATGCGCTGTCCGACATCCACGCGATGGGGGCACAGCCGTGGACGGCGCTGGCGATCGTGGCGCTGCCGTTCATGCATGGGCGGGCGATGGGGGAAGATTTGCGGGCGATGATGCTCGGCGCCCACGAAGTTCTGCGCGCGGATGGCTGCGCGCTGATCGGCGGGCACAGCGCGGAGGGGGCGGAGGCCGCATTGGGCTTCGCCGTCACCGGGTTTGCGCCGTTGGAGGCAATCTGGCGCAAATCCGGCTTGCAGGTGGGCGATGCGCTGGTGCTGACCAAGAAGCTCGGCACCGGGATTATCCT
>JANXRN010000365.1 GCA_025352995.1 Acetobacteraceae bacterium | reverse complement strand
CCGGGATCGGTTTGCGCGATTGCCTGGTCGAGCAGCGACAGCCCGTCCCGTGCCGAGCCATCGGCGGCGCGCGCAATCAAAGTGAGCGCTTCGGGCGCGATCGCCACGGCTTCCTGGGCGGCGATGCCACTGAACAATCCCGCCAGTTCAACCACCGAAATGCGCCGCAGATCAAAGCGTTGGCAGCGCGACAGCACCGTCACCGGCACTTTGCGGATTTCGGTGGTGGCGAAGATGAACTTCACATGCGGCGGCGGTTCTTCCAGCGTTTTCAGCAGTGCGTTGAAGGCCGACGTCGACAGCATATGCACTTCGTCGAGCACAAACACTTTGCTGCGCGCCTGCATCGGCCGGAAGCGCACGCCTTCGATGATTTCGCGGATGTTTTCGATGCTGTTGTTCGATGCCGCGTCCATTTCCACCACATCCGGGTGGCGGTCGGCCAAAATCGCCCGGCACATGTCGCAGACGCCGCACGGATCGACGGTCGGGCCGCCAGTGCCATCGGGGCCAACGCAATTCAACGCGCGGGCAATGATGCGGGCGGTGGTGGTTTTGCCGACGCCGCGCACCCCGGTCAGCATGAAGGCATGCGCGACCCGGCCGGACGCGAAGGCGTTGCGCAACGTGCGCACCATCGCTTCCTGGCCGATCAGCTGGTCAAATCGAATTGGTCGATATTTCCGCGCCAGCACCCGGTATTGCACCGTCGCGGTCGGTGGCAGCGCGACAACCGGCGCGGCATCGCCGAACAGACCGGGGCCGTCCTGCGGTGGATCGGGAAGGTCGGGTTCGTCCTGGAACAGACCTGACATGCTGTGCCCCAGGGTGAGAGGGTGGGAGGCCGACTAAACGACCCGAGCGTGAACTCGTTGCGGCTGCTTCCTTCCGGACCTGACCGGGTTGGCGAGGCGCCCGTCCGCCGCCGACCTCCCACGCCCCATATCGTTCATTGTGGCGCCGTTCGCAAGCCGGTTGCGGCAACCGCCCCCACATGGCAGTTTCGCCGCCAAGCTATCAGGATGCCGGATGTGACCATGATCATCGCCTCGCGCCCCAACGCCTATACTGGCAGCCCGCTCGACCGGATTGCCGAACGCCGAAATGACGAGGCTTGGATCACCGCTGCCCTGGCATCGCCGGAGGTGATTATCGTCCCGGTATGGCGCGCCCGCAGCCTGCTGCGCGGGGTGGATGTGCGCCGGCCCGAAGCCGTGTTCCTGGCCGGCCCCGAAGCCGCCGCGATGCTGGTGCGCGCCGACCAGTGGGCGTTCCTGGGGCTACGTGACGGCGCGCCGGTGTTCAGCGTCGATGTCAGCACCGAAGACAACACCGCGTCTTTGTTGCCAGACGGGCTGGAAGCCGGCTTTGCCGATTTGCGCGCTACCATGGGTTTGCTCAATGGGCATGACGCGTCGGTGCTCGCCCATGCCCGCGGGCTGATGCATTGGCGCACCAAGCACCGTTTCTGCGGCATTTGCGGCGCGGCGTGCGAAGCGAAATCGGCCGGCCATGTCATGCATTGCACCGGCTGCGGCGTCGATCATTTCCCGCGCACCGATCCCGCCGTCATCATGCTGGTGCACAGCAAGGGCCGCGCGCTGTTGGGCCATTCGGCCCGCTTCCCGACCTCGACGATGTATTCCACCCTCGCCGGCTTCGTCGAACCGGGCGAAAGCCTCGAAGAAGCCGTCGCCCGCGAAGTGTTCGAAGAATCGGGCATCCGCGTCGCCAATGTGCGCTATCACAGCAGCCAGCCCTGGCCGTTCCCGGCATCGATCATGCTTGGCTTCTACGCCGAGGCCACGACCGAGGAGATCACCATCGACCCCGAAGAACTCACCGACGCGCGCTGGTTTTCGCGCGCCGAAATGCACAGCCCGCGCGACCATGGCTTCATGCTGCCACGCGGCGACAGTGTGGCAAGCCGGCTGATCGAAGACTGGCTGGCCAGCGAATGAAAACGCCCCTTCTTCTGCTCGGCGTGCTGCTCGTCGGCTGCGCGGCGCTGGCCCCGGATAGAAATTTCCCCAACCCCGAATGCCGGCAGGCGATGTATGCCGATCCTTCGGTGCGCGAGGCGGTGGCGCTCGTCGCGATCAGCGGCAACATCGCCCAGGGGCAGGAACTGCCGGCGCTGGAGACCGCCAAGCAGCGCGCCTATAATGTCTGCCTGCGTGACAAGGGCCTGCTGCGCGGCGGCGGGGTGCAGCCGGTCAAGAAATAACCCGTCAGACCGCCAGCGTGCCGTCCATCGCGGCGTCATAACGGGCGGAAATCTTCGCCCAATCCAGCACGTTCCACCACGCCGTAAGGTAGTCGGCGCGACGGTTCTGGTATTTCAGATAATAAGCGTGCTCCCACACATCATTGCCCATCAGGACGGCCGTCCCCTCCATCAGCGGGGTATCCTGGTTTGGCCGGGCGGTCAGGCCGAGCTTGCCTTGGTTGGTCACAGTGACAAACACCCAGCCAGACCCGAACTGGCCAACCCCCGCGCGGTTGAAGGCGGTTTGCATCGCCGTCAGGCCACCCAGATCGCGATCGATCGCCGCCGCCAGTGCGCCTGCCGGCGCCCCGCCTTTGCCGCCCATGATCTGCCAGAACATCGTATGATTGGCGTGCCCGCCGGCGGTGTTGCGGACCACCATGCGAATGCTGTCGGGCAGGCTGCTGAGCCGGCCGAGCAGGCTGGCGAGCTTCAAATCGGCCAACTGGCCGTGATCTTTCAGCGCGGCGTTCAGCGTCGTGACATAGGCCGCGTGATGGCGATCATGGTGGATCATCATGGTCTGGGCATCAATATGCGGTTCGTTGGCCTCGAACCCGTAGCCCAGTGCCGGAAGGGTGAACGGCCCGGCGGTTTGGCCGGCAACTGGTTTCGGCCATGGCGCCACCAGCAAGCCAACGCCTGCGGACAGGATCATGCGACGAGACAATACGGACATCTCAGCCTCCCCCATTTCGAAGCAGACTATCCGCATCGGTCGTAAAAATCACTCGCTTTCGTCGCCCGTCGCCAAAACATCATCGCTGGTGACATCCAGGCCGAAAGCCGCCGCCATCAAGGCTTTGGTGTAAGGCTCGGCGGGGTTGGCAAAGACCTGGTCGGCCAGGCCTTCTTCCACCACCCGGCCGCGCCGCATCACCACCACGCGATGGGCCAGTGCGCGGACCACCGTCAGATCATGGCTGATGAACAAATAGCCCAAGCCGCGATCTTTTTGCAGCCGCCGCAGCAAGGCAACGATTTGGCCTTGCACCGATCGGTCGAGCGCGCTGGTTGGCTCATCAAGCACCACAAAGCGCGGTTGCAGCACCATGGCGCGCGCAATGGCGATGCGCTGGCGCTGGCCGCCGGAAAATTCATGCGGGTAGCGGCCGACAATGTCGCCGGGCAGGCCAACCTCGGCGAGCGCTTCGGCAACCCGCGCCGCGCGGGCGGGCGGTTTCAGCCTGGGCGCGTGGACCGCCAGGCCCTCGCCGATGATGTCGCCCACCGTCAAGCGCGGCGACAGGCTGCCATAAGGGTCCTGGAACACGATCTGCATGTCGGCCCGCAAAGCCCGCATCTGCCGCTTGCCAAGGCTTGCGATATCCACCCCGCCGACCCGCACCACCCCTGTCGCGCGTTGCAAATGCAGCAGGGCAAAGCCCATCGTCGATTTGCCTGACCCGCTTTCGCCCACCAGCCCAACCGTTTCGCCCGCGCGCACGGTAATCGACACGTCATCCACGGCGCGCAATTCCGCGACCTGGCGCCGCAAAACCCCGCGCCGGATCGGGAAGCTGACCCCGACATGCTCGGCCGCCACCAGCACCGGCGCGTCCGGTGCCACAGGCCGCGGCCGGCCGCGCGGTTCGGCATCAAGCAGCATACGCGTGTAAGGATGCTGCGGACGGCTGAAGATATCGTCCGTCGTACCACGCTCAACGATCTTGCCGCCCTGCATCACGCACACCAGATCGGCGCAGCGCCGCACGATCGCCAGATCATGGGTGATCAGCAGCAACGCCAGCCCACGCGCGGATTTTTCGTCAGCCAGCAGCTTCAGGATCTGCGCCTGAATGGTGACGTCCAACGCCGTCGTCGGCTCATCAGCGATCAGCAGCTTGGGATCGTTGGCGAGCGCCATCGCAATCATCACCCGCTGCCGCTGCCCACCCGATAATTGATGCGGAAACGCGTCAAGCCGCTCGGCGGCATCGGCAAACCCAACCTCCCGCAGCAAAGCCACCGCCTGCGCCAGCGCGTCAGCCTGGGTCAAACTGCGATGCAGCTCCATCGCCTCACAGACCTGTTGGCCAATCCGCATCAGCGGGTTAAGGCTGGTCATCGGCTCCTGGAAAATCATCCCGGCAACCCCACCGCGGGAGCTTTGCAGGGTTGGCGCGTCGGCGGTCAGAATATCGAGGCCGTCCAACGTCACCCGCCCCGACACCGTCGCCCCGGGTGGCTGCAATTGCAGCAGCGATAATGCCGTCAGCGACTTGCCCGAGCCGCTTTCGCCGACCAGCGCCAGCGTTTCGCCGCGATCGAGATAGAACGACACGTTTTCCACGACGGACTTGTCGCCGAAGCGGATGGACAGGTCATGGACTTCCACCAGGCTCATTGTAGGCAAGCCAAAGAAAGCAGTTCTTTTTGTGAACAAAAAGAACCAAAAAAACTTTTTATCAATTCCTGGCCGTTGGCGTACCCACTCACCGGCTCCCGAGCCAACGGCAACAAAGTGAGGACGTTTTTTTGCTTCTTTTTGTTCACAAAAAGAAGACCTTCCTTCGCCTTCCCCTGCCCCTTCACTTCACCACCTTGCGCGGATCAAACGCATCCCGCACCGCTTCGCCGATAAAAATCAGCAAAGTCAGCACGCCGCCAAGC
>JANXRN010000360.1 GCA_025352995.1 Acetobacteraceae bacterium | reverse complement strand
CCGAATGACAGGCCGACGCGCAGCGTGTCGGTTTCCGGCACCACCGCCATGTCCCAGAACTGGTGCTGCAGCACGATGGTCATTTCTTCCGGGTATTGCGCCCGCAAACGCGGCGGCACCACCACGCCCGGGTAATCGGTGCGCAAGGTGATGTAGAAATGATGCTGCGCCGGCAGGCCTTCACGCCCGACATGGACCAGCGCTGACCGCATCACGCCGCGCATCGCCGCTTCGGTCCAGTCGTCATAGGGAAGCAGGCTTTCCGGCGGTTCGCCGCTTTTGGTGTCGCTCATCATTGTGCCTCGTGCGTCATCATATTCCCATAGCGCCTGCGGGCGATGGGGAAAAGGGCGAACGGCGGGGAGCAAGAAAGCTGCCACAGAGGGTAGAGGAGATAGCAGGAGGGTAGCATGAGAAGCGAAGCAGAATTCCTATGCTTCTCATACTACCCTCATCTTCCTCCTCTACCCTCTGTGGCGGCTGCGCTTCCTTTTTATCGGCTCCAGGCCGGCTGCAAGGGCGCAATGGCGGCGAACACCGGACAATCGGGCGCGTGGGCGCCGGGCAGATAGCCGAGACTCATCAAGAATTCGCCGACAATTTCCCCGCCGGTGAAGCGGAATGTCTGCTTGAACAGCTTGACCCAGCCGGCCTTGTCGCGCGGATGGTTGGCTGCGAGCCAGCCATCGAAACTGCCATGGGTTTTCCGCAGGCCCTGAATTGTGCGGGCATTATCGATGATGGCATCGACCTTGAGCCGATTGCGGATGATGCCAGGATCGGCGAGCAATCGGGCGCGGTCGGCGTCATCGAAGGCGGCGACCTTATCGACCACGAAGCCGGCGAAGGCAGCGTTCATCGTGGTGCGGCGCTTCAAGACGATTTCCCAGCTTAGCCCTGCCTGCATGATTTCCATGCACAGCCGCTCGAACATCACCGTTTCATCCGGGTTGGGGAAGCCGTGCTCGTGTGCGTGATAATGGTCGTGAACCGGATTGCCAGGGGCAAAGGCGCAGTAACCTGACAAACCAACCTCCGAGCGAAAGAAGTGGGGGGCATTCTGTTGCCCGGGGCCCCCCTAACCGCGCTTATTGCAGCTTACGCTGCGACAGCGAATGCCTCATGATTGTCATTGGCACTTGTATTATAGCCCGATAACGGCGGTACAATGCCGGGCAAAAGATGAGTCTTTACCACGCGTGTCGAGCCTGTTTCGCCCCCAGATACTCGCCCTTTTGCAAGGGAAAGACTGGTGGAGGCGCCGGGCACTGCCCCCGGGTCCACAACGATTATTCCAATCACCGTTTATCACCATAGCCGGCAAGCCGGCAAAGCGAATATAGGCTGTCCCGACGGCGATTGAAAGGGACTCGTGCGATGGCGATTACAGACCAGCAGCAGGCGGAGATTTCGGCCCAGCGGGAAGCGTCATCCCCGACCCGGCGGGCAACCGTACCAGCGCTGGAAGCGATGCTGTTCGAAGCCCGCCCGGTGCTCGATCACGGCTTTGTCCGGGTGGTCGATTATATGGGCGATGATGCCGCCGTGGTGCAGGCCGCCCGGGTGTCCTACGGGCGCGGCACGCGGCGGACCACCGAAGATGCCGGGCTGATCCGCTATTTGCTACGCCACCGCCATACGACGCCGTTTGAGATGTGTGAGATCAAATACCACATCAAGCTGCCGATTTTCGTGGCAAGGCAATGGATCAGGCACCGTACCGCCAACGTGAATGAATATTCGGCGCGCTATTCGATTTTGGATCGCGAATTTTACCTGCCGGCGCCCGAGCATCTGGCGGCGCAATCATCGATCAACCGGCAAGGCCGTGGCGATGTGCTGCAAGGGGTGGAAGCGGCAGAAGTGATGGAGTTGCTGCGTGGTGACGCAATGCAGACCTACGATAACTACGCCGCGATGCTCAATGAAAACCCCGATGGCACGCCGGTTGATCCCGATCGGCAGGGCCTGGCGCGGGAACTCGCGCGGATGAACCTCACGCTCAATACCTATACCCAGTGGTACTGGAAGACCGACCTGCATAATCTGCTGCATTTCCTGTCGCTGCGGGCCGATGCCCACGCGCAGTATGAAATCCGTGCCTATGCCGAAGCGATGCTGGAAAGCCTGATGGCCTGGGTGCCGGTGACTGCGCAGGCCTTCCAGGATTATCGGTTGGGCGCCGTCAGCTTTTCTGCCCCGATGATGGCGATCATCCGGCGCATGCTGGCAGGCGAAGCGGTGGAGCAAAAGGGCAGCGGCCTGTCCAAGCGCGAATGGACCGAAATGATGCTGTCGCTGGGACGGGACGGATGATTGTCTGCTTTGGGTCGATCAATCTCGATCTGATCTTCGCGCTGCCGGCACTGCCGCTGGTCGGGCAGACCGTGCTGGGGCCGAATTTGCATATCGAGCCGGGTGGCAAAGGGGCGAACCAGGCGGTGGCGGCGGCGCGCGATGGCGCGGTGGTGATCTTCGCCGGGGCCGTTGGGCGTGACGCGCTGGCGACCGATGCGCTGGCGTTGTTGCGCCAATCGGGGATCGATCTGACGCGGGTGATCCAGTCCGATCTGGCAACCGGCGCGGCATCGATCTGCGTCGATCCGGCCGGGCGCAACCTGATTGCGGTGGCGAGCGGGGCCAATCTGGCGTCGCGTGCCGCGCAAGTTGAGGATTCGCTGCTCGGGGTGCGCAGCACGGTTTTACTGCAAATGGAATGCGCGCCGGCGGAAACCGTGGCGCTGATCCGCCGGGCGCGGGCTGCCGGCAGCCGAATTATTCTTAACCTCGCCCCCGCCGCAGCCTTGCCGCGCGATGTGCTTGGGATGGTCGACCTGCTGGTGGTCAATGAGCCGGAGGCGGAGTTTCTCGCCAAGATGCTGGGATGCGATGCGACGGCGAAAGCGTTGCACACCACCCTTGCGGTCGATGTGGTGATGACCTTGGGTGAGGCCGGCCTTGCCGCCGCAACCAAGCGCGGCGCCTGGCAATTACCCGCCCGCAAGGTCGCGGTGGTTGATACCACCGGCGCTGGTGATTGCTTCACCGGGGTGTTGGCGGCAGCCCTGGATCGCGGGCTGCCGTTGGAAACAGCGCTGCATCGGGCAAATACCGCCGCCGCTTTGGCCTGCACCGTGGCGGGGACTCAAGGCAGCATGCCCATGCAGACGGCGACAGACGCTGCGGTGTAGGGCCGATGCCGTCCGGCGTTCTACCCCTGAACAGTCCACCCCTCCACCCCGCGCATGGTGAAATGCACCGGCCCCGCCGTGCCACCCGCCGCATTCAGCGCCGCGATCAGCGTCAGCCTTTCCTCGGGCGGCACGATCAGCATCATGAACCCGCCACCGCCGGCGCCCGAGATTTTCCCGGCCATCGCGCCGTTTTCCATCGCCGTCTTGAACAGTGCTTCGATCAACGCGGTGCTGATCCCCGATGCGGTTTCCTTCTTCGCAATCCACGACCGGTTGAGGATCGCCGCCATCGCCGGCACGTTGCCGCGTAGCAACGCCTGTTTCATGTCGATCGCATCCTGTTTCAACCGATGCAGGCTGTCGGTCGCCGCATCCGCAACCGGCCCCATCCGGCGCTGCTGTTCCTCGATAATCTGTTCGGACCGCCGCGACACCCCGGTGAAACACGTCACCAGCGACGCCTCAAGCTCGTTGATAAACGCTTCCGGTACCCGCAGCGGGTTCACGATCACCCGGTCACTGGCCAGAAATTCAATGAAGTTCGCCCCGCCAAACGCCGCCGCATACTGGTCCTGCTTGCCGCCCGCGAGTTGAAGGTCGAGGCGTTCAATCTCATAAGCCAGGTGCGCCACGTCATATGGCCCCAGCGGCAATGCCAGCAACGTGCGGAACGCTTCAACCAGCGCCACCACCAACGCCGATGACGATCCCAGCCCCGATCCGGGCGGCGCATCGACATAGGTGGTGATGGTCAAGGGCAGCATCTTGCCGCCGTTGAAGTCCCGCATCATCCGCCGATAAACCCCGCCATGTATGGCAAGCCGTGCCGCACCAGTGGCCGCGGCATCAAGCGCGAAACTTTCCGACACCCCAACATCGCGCGCCACGAAATGCACCTGCTCGTCGGCGGCTGGGCTGATGAAGGCGTGCGCATACCGGGCGATCGTGCAGTTCAGCACCGCCCCGCCAAACTGGTCGCAATAGGGGCTCAGATCGGTGCCTCCGCCCGCGAGGCCAAGGCGGAGCGGCGCACGCGCGCGGGTTGTCAGGGGCATCGTCGGTTCCTGTTTCTAAATGGAGTGCTGAAGCAACGGCGCCACCAAATCCGCCAGATTGCCTCCGTCGAAACGATAGCCCGGCATTCCGGCGGCGGTGGCGGCGGCGATGTCGGTCGGCTGATCGCCGATCAGGATGCAGCGCCGTGGATCGAGCCGCCACGCAAGCAGCAAATCCAGCAACATCCCCGGCTTGGGTTTGCGCCAGTCGCTGTCGCCGCGAAATTCCGCCATCATTGCGTTGGGGTGGTGCGGCGCGATGCGCACATCATCGATGGTGCCGCCGCTTTGCCGCACCAGATCGCCAACCCAGCCATGCAGGCCCTCAACCGCGGCGACATCGTAATAGCCGCGTGCGATGCCGGATTGATTGGTGACGATGAAAACATGCCAGCCGGCAGCGGTTGCCATCCGGATCGCATCCAGCGCCCCGGCGACGAACTCCCAACGGTGGCGCGATCCAACCCAGCCGTAATCGATGTTGATGGTGCCATCACGGTCGAGGAACAACGCCCGCCGCTGCAGCACTGCCGGAAGCTCCCGATCGGCGCGCGCCAGATCGTCGGGGATGCCGATATCGATGAAATAGCCGGCGCCAATCGTTGCCCTGATTTGTCCTGCGTGCGCCAGACGCGGCAGCACGTCGCGTTCGAGCGAACAAATTTCTCTGGTTTCCGCCACAATCCGTCGATCCAGCAGGTAAATCCCCGCATTGATCAACCCCGGCTCGGCCCCGCCGCGCTCGGCGAAGGCGGTCACCGTGTCGCCATCACGCGTTACCAGCCCAAACCGGGAGGTATCGGCAACCTCGCGCACCGTCATCCGGGCAAGGACTTCCGGCCCGTCATGGGCACCGTCGGCGAGCAGGCAGGCGAGGTTGGTGTCGAAAAACGAGTCGCCGTTGCACAGCAGAAACCGGTGATCGAGCATGCCGCGTGCGTGGAACAACGCCCCGCCAGTGCCGGCGCGGAACGGTTCCTCGGAGAAGCGGATCGCCAGCTTGCGCGGCAGGTCGGCGGCGATGGTTTCAACAATTTC
>JANXRN010000239.1 GCA_025352995.1 Acetobacteraceae bacterium | reverse complement strand
TTCGGCACTGGCGAATCCGCGTCATTGATGGAACTCGGCGGCTTCAACATGACGCTCGACAAGGACGAAAAGCGCGCAATGTGGCTCGAATCGGTCGAGCAATGCTGCAACATGATGGTGATGGACCCGTATCCGGGGTTCGAGGGCAAGTTCTTTTCCATGCCAACCCGGAATATTGTGCCAAAGCCCTTGCAGGACCCGCACCCGCCGCTGTGGGTCGCCTGTTCCAACCGCGAAACCATCAAGCTTGCGGCACGGCTCGGCATCGGCGCACTGACCTTCGCGTTCGTGGACCCGACCGAGGCAAAATCATGGGTTGATGATTATTACCGCATCTTCCGCGAAGAATGCGTGCCGATCGGCCATACGGTGAACCCGAACGTTGCCATGGTAACCGGGTTTTCGGTGCATCACGATGCCGAGGAAGCCAAACGCCGCGGTGAAGACGGCTTGCGGTTTTTCCGCTACGCGCTCGCCCATCATTACGTGTTCGGCGAACACACACCAGGCCGCACCGACATCTGGGCCAATTTCGAAAAAGCCCGTGGCGCGCTACCGCCGGCCGGCGCCGATCACGGCATCGGCACGCCCGACGACATGCGTCGCCATTTACGCGCGTTCGAGGCATCGGGCGTTGACCAGACCGTCTTCATCCAGCAAGGCGGCCGCAACAAGCACGAACATATCTGCGAAAGCCTCGAATTGTTCGCAGCCGAAGTGATGCCGGAATTCAAAGCGCGGGAGGCCGAGCGCGCCGTCGCCAAGGCCGCTGAACTCGCGCCCTATGTCGAAAAGGCGATGGCGCGCAAGCAGCGCATGGCGGCGTTGAAGGACAGCGAAATCCCGGTTTACGTCGCGCTTGGCCGCAAAATTGCGGAGAGCGGGGCTGCGACTGAACAGCAAAAAGCCAACGCCAAGGCTTGGGAGGCGGCGGCGAAAGTAGTCAAAGCGGCGGAGTAAGGAAGGTCTTCTTTTTGTGAACCAAAAGAAGCAAATAAACTTTATCCATTCCTGGCCGTTGGCTCGGGCCCTCCGCAGACCCAAGCCAACGGCAACAATAGTCAAAGTTTTTTTGGTTCTTTTTGTTCACAAAAAGAACACCTTACTTCCCTTTACACTTACCAAAAGCCAACAAAGCCCGCGCCCAAGCCTTCAACCCATCATCAAAGCTGGACAGCCGAAAAAACTCATTCGGCGCGTGGATTTGTTCATCGGCGATCGCGTAGCTCAGCATCACGGTTTCGAGGCCGAGAATCGATTTGATCATCGAAGATATAGGCAAGGTCCCGCCAACCCCGACGCGCAGCGGCTTTTCGCCGTGCACGGACTCCATGACCGTTTCGATCGCGGCGAGGAACGGATCGTCTTCCGGCACCGCGTAGGCGGCGATGCCGTCATTGGCTTGCTGGATGCTGAGCGTGGCCCAGGCCGGGGTGTGGGCGCGCAAATGGGTGGCGACCGCGTGCGCCACGGCTTTCGGGTCCTGTCCGGGCCCGAGGCGACAGGTTAGTTTGGCGAAAGCCTCAGCCGGGATCACAGTTTTGCCGCCCGCCCCTTGGTAGCCACCGCCGATGCCGTTAACTTCGAGCGTCGGTCGCAGCCAGAGTTGTTCCAGCAGCCGGTAGCCCGGTTCCCCGGCGCCGGGTTGGGCGCCGATATCGGCGAAGAATTTCGCTTCATCAAAGCCCAGCGCATCCATCGATGCGATATCGGCATTGCCCGGCCGTTGCAGCCCGTCGAAGAAATGCGCAACCGCGATGCGGCCAGTATCGTCATGCAAGGTCGCAATCAGCCGTGCCAGCGCGGTCGCCGCATTGCCCACCGGCCCACCATAGCGCCCGGAATGCAAATCGGCGTTCGCGGTGCGGATTTTGACTTCCATGCTGAGATTGCCGCGCGAATTGGTGTTCACGCTCGGCCGCCCCGGCCGCCAGCGCCCACCATCGGCGGACACTAATATGTCAGCCGCCAGCAATGCCCGATGCGTGTCGAGGATGTGCGGCAAGGTGCGGCTGCCGCATTCCTCCTCCCCTTCCAGCAGGATTTTCACATTGACCGGCAGGGCGCCTTCGACCGCCAACCAGGCCTCGATCGCCGAAAGCGCAATCCACAGCGGGGATTTGTCGTCCGACGCCCCGCGGGCAAAATACCGATCGCCTCGCAAGGTCGGCTCAAACGGCGGCGTGTCCCACAATTCCAGCGGGTCCGGCGGCTGCACGTCATAATGGCCATAAACCAGAATGGTCGGCGCGCCGGCCGCACCCGTCCATTGCGCAAACACCGCCTTATGCCCCCCGCCATCGAGCAATTGAGCCTGCGCCAACCCAATCCGCCCCAGCCGCGCCAGCAACAAATCCGCCGCCTGCGCCATGCCGTCCGCATAGGCGGGATCAGTGGACACTGACTGGCAGCGGATGAGTGCGAATAATTCGGCCAACAGGCGTGGGGTGTGGGCTTCGAGCCAAGCTTCGATTTGAGTTGTCATGGAGGCTCCCAGTGGCGGATGGAGAAGCTGCTTCTTGTTACCCCGTCCGGGGGAAGAGTCGAACACATCGCCCGAATTGTTGTCGTCGCTGCCGCGCCCCGATCCAGCGCGACCCGCAGTTAGCGACAGAAAACAAGCAAGCTTGTGGATCGCGCCGAGGATAGCATGAGAAGGAGCAGCCGATTGCAAACAGTACCGCACAACCCAGGTGCGCGCTCGCCGGGTTGAATATGCTGCGACGACTTGACCTTCGGGGCACAGGCGTCACCGACATTTATGTGCTCAGCCTTCATAAGCGCTTGGATAGCCTGCACGACGAGCCGTCTCGCGCAAGCGGCCTCAAGCGCAAAATTTTCTTGTGATCACAATGCAAATACATAATACTTAATCATCCGATCCAGCAGGCCCGTCTCATGTCCCGCACTAACGCCCACCTCAAGGAATCCACCTTTAATCTTCGCATCGATTCAGCGCTGAAGGCTGAATTCACCGCCGCGACCGAGGCCGAGGACAAGCCGGCCGCTCAGGTGTTGCGGGAATTTATGCGCCGTTACGTGGCGGAGCGTGCGCAGGCAGCGTATGTCGCCGAGGCTAGGCGGCAGTCTCGCGCAATCGCGGAGCGCGCCAAAGACCCAGCCAGCGACGAATACGCGGTCATGCAGGCGCTCGAATCGCTTCTTGATGATCCGGAATGGATCAAGGGCTGGGAGGCGTGACGCGTGGCGACCTGGTAGTCATTGCATTCAAGGGCGAGTATGGGAGCAAGCCCCGTCCGGCGCTCGTGATACAGGCCGATGAATTTTCTGGGACAGCGTCAGTGACCGTGCTGTTATTGACCAGCGAATTGCGAAATCAGGATTTCTTGCGCATCGACATCGCGCCGACCACGGCAAATGGGCTGCGTGAGGCCTCGCAAATCATGATCGACAAATGTGTGACCGTGCCGAGGCACGGGCGGTACGTCGATGCGACGATTGGTCGAGTGGACGAGACATGCCTTCGGGCGGTTAGTCAGGCATTGGTTAGGTTCTTCGGCCTCGGCATCTGACCTATTTCGACTGGCCGGTGGCGTTCGCAAGCTTGGCCGGCACGCAGCAGGCCTTCACTCCGAGCGCATTGAAATGCTGCCCCGGCGAGGGGTTGCAAGGCTACCTCCCCCAATCATTGACGAACCTCGCGTAGGCATTGTGATGGGCGGTTTCGATGATGACGAAGAAGGTGCAGTTCCAAGCGGAACTGACACCCTACGGAGTTCCGAAAGTCGATTGCTTCGCTAGGGTTTGGAGTGGCTGCGGAGAAAGCAGCGTGGGCCTGCCAACGGCCGCGAATGAACA
>JANXRN010000180.1 GCA_025352995.1 Acetobacteraceae bacterium | reverse complement strand
CTGCGCCATCCCGGCGCCGTGAAATTGGTGCAGTTCCAAGCGGAACTGCACCCTACGGAACTGTGCTTTGCTCGATCCGCAATAGCAGCTCGGTCATGGTGAACGGCTTGCGGATCACCTCGTCGGCAAGGATCGTATCGCTGGGTTGAAAGCTTGCATGACCGGTCATCAGCAGGGCGGTTTGCCCGGGGCGGATCTGCCGCGCGGCGGCGATCAGGGTCAGGCCGTTCATGCCCGGCATGACGTAATCGGTCAGCAGCAGATCAAACCCGGGCCTGGCGGTGCTTTGTTCCTGATTGAGCAGGTCGATCGCCTCGGCCGCATCACTGGCGGCGACGACGTCATGGCCGCGTTCGGTGAGAATTTCGGCGATGATGTCGCCAACCAGCCGGTCATCATCGACCAGCAGCACCCGTAATTTATTGTTCGGCGTGGTGCCGAGGGCGGCGGGCGGCGGCGCGATCGCGGCGGCAAGTTGCGGCGCGCGGGGCAGCAGCAGCAGCACGGTCGTTCCCTGGCCCGGATGGCTTTCGATCCGGACGTCGCCGCCTGATTGCACCGCCAGGCTGTGCACCTGCGACAGCCCGAGCCCGCTGCCGCGCTCGGCGGGCTTGGTGGTAAAAAACGGCTCGAACACAAACGGCAAAAGGTCTGCCGCAATGCCGGCGCCGGTATCGCGGATTTCGATGCCCACGTAGTCGCCGGGCGCGTTGGTGGGGCCTGCCGGCAGTTCCCCGGGCAGCCTGACGGCGAAAATGGTGATGGTCAGTACGCCATGCGCATCGCCATCGCGTTCCATCGCGTCGCGCGCATTGATGGCAAGGTTGACCAGTGCGACTTCAAGCTGCCCCGGATCGACCATCACCGGCCCCATCCCGGGGCTGTCGGGCGCGGCCAGGACGAGATCGATGCGAATGAAGCGGCCAAGCGTGCCGACCAGCAGATCGGACAACTGGGTGATGGTGGTGTTGAGGTCGACCGGGCGCGGCAACATGCGCTGGGCACGGGAGAAGATCAGCAATTGCCCGGTGAGGCGTCGCCCGCGATCGGCGGCCTGCAGCGCACCATCGATCAGGCTGATCAAATGCGGGTCATGCGGATCGGCCATTTTGCGGCGCATCAGATCGAGCGAGCCGATTACCGCGGTGAGCAGATTGTTGAAATGATGCGCGATGCCGCCGGCCAGCTGGCCGACCACCTGAAGCTTTTGCGCCCGGCGCAGTTCGGCTTCAATCCGGGTGCGCTCGGCGATTTCCTGCTCCAGCCGGTTGCGGCTTTCGAGGATATCGCGGGTCCGTTCGTGGATCCTGGATTCCAGGGTCAAATTCAGTTCGCGCAAGCTGCGCCGATCGCGGCCAACCGCGTCAGCCAGGGCGTTGAAGGCTTCGGCGAGCAAGGCAAAGGTCGGGATGGCGGGCACGGCGGCGCGGGCGGCGAAATCCTCCCGCGACCAGGACATCGTGGCGCGCAGCAGGGCACGAACCGGGCGGACGAACATGATGTAGCCAGTGATCAGGCCGAGCAGCAGGGAAAGCCCGACGGAGGCGGCGAGCCGTCCGCGGCCCCGCCCGAACAGGCCGTCATTGCCCGTGCGCAGGACGGAATAGGTGATAAAAAGGCCCGTCCGGTTCGATTGGTCGCCACTGCTTTCGGTGGCCGGAATATAAGCGATCAGGCGGGGTCGGCCGTCATAGCCAATCTGGTCAACGAAGCCACGTCGGCTGGCGCGCACGTAGGGCAAACTCCCCGGCGGCATTGCCTTGCCGATGAAGCTTGCCGCCGGGTCGCGGGGCAGGCGCACCAGGGTTGTGCCGTCGCCATCAGCGATGCCGATGCTTGCGCCGGGTGCGATGTCGCGCTGGGCCAGGCGTTGATGCAGCCATTCCAGATTGAACGTGAGCATGACGACACCGCGCCGCAGCTTGTCGCGGGCGAGGTAGGGCAGGGCGATCGGCAACATGGCGGCGCGCCCGGCGGTGGCTGGCATGTAGGCGCCGATCGTAAAGCGACTGGTTTGCAGGCTCTGGCGCAGCAGCGCGCTATTGCGCAGGCGCAAAACGTCACTGGGTTGGGCCAGGGTGGTGCAGATCGTGTCGCCATCTTCGGCAAAAATACTGATCGATTCATAAGACGGTAGCGTCGCGCGCAAGGTCGGCATGAAGCCGCCGCAGCCGGGCTGCTGGTCCTGCACGCTGCTGATTTGCGCGATCACCGACGCAAGTTGCCGCCCGCCATCGATCAGGCCGGCGAGATCAGCCTCAATCCGTTCGGCGTGGTGGAGCGCATCGGCGCGGAACGCGGCATCGCGGTCGCTGTCGAGGGTGGCATCGGTGTACATCAGCATGAAGATCACCGGCGCCGCGACCACCACGACCAGGAGCAGAACGCGCGTCAGCAGGCGCACCGCACCGGGGCCGTACTGGGCGTCCCGGGCAGGAGATATCGGATGCGGTGCGATGACAAACCCCAAGCGGCTGAAATGCCGACATTGTATTGTTACGGGGTTGTACGTGGCGCGACAGTCAATTCCGCGCGAGGCTACAATTGTTAACCGGCCGGGGGCCGGATGTGGTGCGGGCGGTCGGAGTCGAACCGACACTCCTCACGGAACCGGATTTTGAGTCCGGCGCGTCTACCAGTTCCACCACGCCCGCTTGGGCTTTCGTATAGCGACTTCGCAGGGTTTTGCCATCCCCCCGATCGGTTTGCGTCGCCGAATAGTTTTCGCTATATCGATGCCACGGCGGCGCGATATGACGCCACCGCGGCGGATGGCCTGATCCCAGGTAGCTCAGTGGTAGAGCAAGCGGCTGTTAACCGCTCGGTCGTAGGTTCGAGTCCTACCCTGGGAGCCATTTTTTCAGTGCGATGACACAAAAAAAACCAACCCGGTGAAGGGTTGGCTTTTCTGCCCGATGCGGCTGGGATCAATATCCAGTAAGTGCGGCATACCGATCGCGGTGGAAGGCAGCATCGCCGAACATCGCCTGGGCGACGCGGGCGCGCTTCATGAAAAAGCCGATATCATGTTCGTCGGTCATGCCGATGCCGCCATGCATCTGCACGCCTTCATTGCCGGTGAGGTAGGCGGTGTCGGACGCCTTGGCCTTGGCCAGGCTGGCCAGCAGGCTTGCGTCATTGGCGTTTTCATCAAGGGCTGCCAACGCGGCGGTGACAGCCGAACGGGTGACCTCAACCTCGCAGAACATCTGCGCGGCGCGGTGCTTGAGCGCCTGGAACGACCCGATCGGCACGCCGAACTGCTTGCGGTCCTTGAGATACTGCACCGTGCGTTCGAAGGCCTCCGACGAACTGCCGAGCATTTCGGCGGCAAGCCCGGCGCGGGCGCGGTCGAGCACCGCTTCGAGCGGATCGGCGCCGCCATCGACGCGGCCAAGCACGGCGTCGCCCGCGACCTTGACGCCGGTGAGTGTCACGCGGGCAGCATTGCGGCTGTCGATCATCGAACTGCGGCTGATCGCGACGCCTGCCGCGTTAGCCGGCACCATGAACAGGGTGATGCCATTGCGGTCATTCTGGCCGCCGGCGGTGCGGGCAACCACGATCAGCTGGTCGGCAACATGGCCGTCGATCACGAAGCGCTTGGCGCCGTCGAGCACCCAACCGTCGCCATCGCGCTTGGCGGTGGTGGCAATGCGGTTCGGGTTGTGATGGGCGTTTTCTTCGAGCGCGAGGGCGAAGATGGTGTCACCGCTGATCAGGCCGGGGAAGTATTTTTGCTTCTGGGCTTCGCTGCCGGCAAGATCGATGGCCGATGCCGCAATCAGCGCGGTGGACATCAAGGGCGTTGCCGCCAGGGTGCGACCGGCGGCTTCCAGCACCTGGCCAAGCCCGACCATGCCGAATTCCGAGCCGCCATGGGCTTCGGGGACCAGAAAGCCGGTCCAGCCGAGATCGGCCATTTCGCGCCAAAGCGGGCGGGAAAAGCCATCCGGGTCTTTGCTGTCGCGCAGCTTGCGCAGCATCAGGATCGGCGATTTGTCGGCGAAAAATTCAAGCGCGCTGTCACGAACCAGTTGCGCCTCGGAGTTAAGCACGAGAGCCATGGGATGGTTTCCTAATCCGGCAGGCCAAGCACGCGCTTGGCAATGATGTTGAGCTGCACTTCAGAGGTGCCGCCTTCGATGGTGTTGGCTTTGGAGCGCAGCCATTCGCGGGTGTTGCGCAAATGGTTCGGGTCGTACTCGTCACCTTCCCAGCCGAGCATCTGATCGCCGCCGGCGGCCAGCATGGCTTCGTAACGGGTCTTGTTCAGCTCGGTGGCGTAATACTTGAACATCGCCGACATCGGGCCGGGGGGCTGGCCAGCTTCGGCCGCTTCGGCGGCGCGACGGCGGGTAAGCTGGAAGGCGTGCGCGTTCATCAACTGGACGCTGATCTGGTTGCGCAGCGCTGGGTCGACGATCTTGCCGTCAATTTCCCCGACCGAGTCCTTGGCGATGATGTAAACCGGTTTGTCCGCGGTCGGCGCACCGGGGGCGCCGATGCCGCCAATGCCCTTGCGTTCATGTTCGAGCAGGCGCTTGGCGATGGTCCAGCCCTTGTTGTTCTCACCCACTAGATTGCCCGCCGGGACGCGGACATTTTCCAGGAAGGTTTCGCAGAACACCGAATAGCCCGAAATCAAGGTGACCGGCCGGGCGCGCACGCCTTCCCACGCCATGTCGATCAGCAGGAAGCTGATGCCCTCGTGCTTTTTGGCCGCCGGGTCGGTGCGCACCAGGCAGAAAATCTTGTCGGACAGATGCGCGTTGCTGGTCCAGATTTTGTGGCCGTTGACCAAATAATGATCGCCTTGCAGCACCGCCCGGGTTTGCAAGCCGGCAAGGTCTGACCCCGCCCCTGGTTCCGAATAGCCCTGGCACCAGCGGATTTCGCCGCGCGCGATTGGCGGCAGATGTTCCAGGCGCTGCGCTTCGGTGCCGTATTCCAGCAGCACCGGGCCAAGCATGGTGATGCCCATGCCGCTCAGCGGGGACCGGCAGCCGATGGCGCGCATTTCTTCATCGAGCACCATCGCCGCGTCCTTATCGAGGCCGCCGCCGCCATATTGGGTGGGCCAGGACGGCGTCGTCCAACCCTTGGCGGCCATGCGGTCGAGCCAGATTTTGGTCTCCGGATTCTTATATTCGGCACGCAGGCCGCCCGAACTGCCTTCGTCGGTCGGCATCGGGGTGCGCATGCTGGGCGGACAGTTTGTCGCCAGCCAGGCGCGGGTTTCCGCGCGGAAATTGTCTAATGCTGCCATTTCGGCCTCCCAATCTTGGTGGATCAGCGAACCACTGTCGGGAGGGGAAGGCAAGGGGGCGGAAGGTCTTCTTTTTGTGAACAAAAAGAAGCAAAAAAACTTTCCGACTCCACTCCCTGGGCGTTGGCTTGGGTCCCATCACACTGCTCGGCAAGTGTACCGTTGTTCTTTTTGTTTACAAAAGAACAACTTATCTTACCCAAATGCCGGAACTTTACACGCCTTCACAATCGCCTCTACTCTTGCACTCTCCGCTTCATTCAAGCTCCGCTGCGGCCTTGCCATGATGTTGGTGCTGATTATCCCCAAATGCCGCATGGCAGTCTTGAAACCGCCGACGCCCGATGCGCCAGCGCTGGTGCGCGGGGTGCCTTGCCAGACGATTTCGAACAATTGGCACAGGCGGGTTTGCTCGGCCTTCGCCGCCGCCCAGTCGCCGCGCTGGGCGGCATCCCACAGGCGAACATAGCCGGCCGGATCGACATTGCCGAGGCCGGGAACCACCCCATGGGCGCCCATTGCCAGCATGCTGTCCACGACGATTTCCGAGCCGGTCATCAGCGGAATATTGGGGCGATCGGCGAGATCGTTGAGGACAAAGCGGAAATTGCCGTCGTCGCCGCTGCTGTCCTTCAGCCCGTCGATGATGCCTTCGCGGACGAGGTCCACGACGAGGGCGCGGTCCAGCTTGGTGTGGACGCAGACCGGGATGTCGTAGGCGATCACCGGCATTTGGGCCGCGTCTTTGACATAGCGGAAATGATCGGCGATTTCGGGCATCGAGGTGCGGGTGTAAAATGGCGCGGTGACCACCACGGCCTCGGCGCCGGCCTGCTTTGCGGCGCGCGCATGGGCGATCATTCGGTCGGTGGCAGGGTCGATCACACCGGCGAGCACGGGCAGGCGGCCGGCGGATATTTTCACCGAATGTTCAATGATCTGGCGGCGGGTGGCTTCGTCGTGAAAAACAACCTCACTGGTTGAACCGAGCACGAATAGCCCATGCACGCCGCCGGCGATGAGGTGTTCGAGCACGCGTGTGTAGCTCGGCCAGTCAACGCTGAAATCTTCGGTCAACGGTACGACGACGGGCGGGATGACCCCGTGAAATTGCGGCATATTGGATGGTTCCTTGGACGTTCGACGGCGAGCCTGGCACTAATTTGCGTGGTATTCCAGGCGGCGGACTAAGCCCGCTTTCGTCCCTGGTCACACACGGCGTACCGGATCCAGGACCGCGCAAGGCGCAATTCCACGATCCGCGCCCCCGTCACGTCAAGCACGCCCGCGCCGTTCGTCCAGCGCCACTCGGCTTCGGCGACTTCCCAGCCACCATCGAAGCAATCCCCATCCAGGCTCATCACCACGCCATCAAGCGCAACCGAAAGCACCGGTACCCCGAGCGTGCGGAAATCGCTGCTCTTTGGATTGAGGAAACCATCGGCCGTGCTGCGGGACATAATCGTCAACCGAGTGGTACCGGTTGGCAATGCCAGACACACGACATCATCGAAAATTTGCGGCTCGATCACCGTGACGCTGTCAGCGACATATCGACAATCGGGCAATGCCGTCACCCTCCAGCCGAGGAACTGGAGCCGGGCTATCAGCCGAGCACGGGCCCGCTCCAGCACGGGACCGGCGAACACCAACGGAAAACAGGCTCGTTCGTTCCATACCGTGCGCGCAAATTCTGCGTGCATTGCCACCACCACGCCACCATTGGCAAACGAACCACGATTGCCGGTGTCGAGATAGGTTTCGCAGGCCAGTCCTTCGGCCAAAATCACATCGTGCTGGGCAAGCTCGACATGCCAATAGGTTACTGAATCCCGTGCTTCTTGAACGATACTGGCGCCGTTAATCAAATAGCGGATCGGAATAAGCACGCCGTCGACAAATACTGCGTGGTCAGGGGACAAATAAAGATCCGCCGCAGGCATCCCGGCGCCAAACGCATCCGGCCGCACGCGCACTGGCCACACATCATACGGCCTGGGATGCTGTCTGCAGTCGACGCGTCGGTGACCCAGCCAGATGATTTCGGCGGTGGGTTGCAATGCCGTGGCGGTGATCGCCTGCTGACCGACCTGTAATTGCTCGACCGGAACCGGTCCGTCACGCGTCATGATCCGCGTGCCGGACGCAAAGCAAGCCGGGCTATCGGCCACCACATTGAGCGTATAGGCGCTGCTGATCGCGGCTGACAAAGACTGGGTGTCGGTCGATTGCTGGTATTGCTGCACCGTGAGCGTGGGCGTTCCGTTATCGAGCAACGTCACCCCACTGATCTGGCCGGTGCGCACGCCGGCTTCGATCTGGTCGAGATACTGGCCGACATTAACCACATAGTCGGCGATGGCGACCGTGCCCGACATATGCGCCAGCACGTTGTTGTTTTCGGTGACAACCGACGCCCAGGTGCTGGCCGCAACCGGGCCGGTGATGGACAACGCCCAGTTGCCCTGGATAAGATCGAGCACACCGTTCCGCACCCCGCCGGTGGCAAGTTGCGCGGTGCTGATGGTAACTACCGGCGTGCCGCCATCGGTCAGAATGATCGGCGGGACCCCGCTCAGTGCCAGCGCATCGGCGTTGGCGGCAAGGGCTGCAGCACTGATGCTGATGATCGGCACGCTGTCGGTAAAGTCGATCGACAAAAGCTTTCCAGAGAGCGTCAATTGTTCAAGCGTGCTGAGATTGGCCAGCACGTTGGCAACGCTGTCCTGGACCACGAAGCCCGAATAACCGGCGGCGAGCGTTGCCGACCCGGCATTGGCGGCAGTAACCGGCTGGATATAGACGAACGGCGTGGTGACGGCGGCCTGCAACATCGTGCCGTACGCGGTGATTTGCGCGCTGGCCAGGGCCATCTGGTTTACCGCGCCATTGCTCATCTGGATGCCGCTGATGACGCCCGCGTGATAGAGCGTCTGCAAGGTGGCAAGATTGCCGGCAATGTTGCCGGAACTGTCACGCACGATCAGCGACCCCGGCACCATCTTGGACAGCAGCGTGCTGTTGCCGGCCAGGTTCACTGCTCGATTGGTGCGGATCGGCCCGTTGATCTGCCAGGTGAAGTTGCTGCTGATTCTACCCAGGGCGGTGAGCGCGCTGCCGCCGACGAATTGCCAGTCCTGGATGGTGACGACGGGCGTGCCAGCGTCGATCAGCGAGACTGCGATACGACCGAATAGGAGGGACAAAACGTCGAGATTGGCGCCAGCCTGAGCGGCGGTCAGGGCAAGCGTCGTCAGGGCAGGCGGCGTACCATCCGAAAGGCTGATCGAGGTGATTATCTGACCTGCGGCAAGCTTTTCCAAAGATGGCAGATTGGCCAGGATATTGGCCGTACTATCGTAGATATTGACGCTTGTGAAACTTCCTTGCGGCAGCGTAGTCGCAAGCGCCGTACTGACCGAAACTGCGCTCATCGATAGCTGGTATGGGCTGGTAATTGCCGCCAGTACGCTCGCATTGGTTGCCGCGGTCGAACTACTCAAGACCAAACTATTCGGAACGTAGCTGACATCCAGCAGTTGGACCCCGCCCAACTTTCCCAGCCCGGCCAAGGTCAGCAATCCATTAGTCGATGGGGCGTTTTGCAGGATCCGGGAAATATTATTCTGAACATCGGCGACCGCCACGGCCGATGATAATTTGCCGCCAAGCCCGAGAAATCCGATCTGGGCGGCTAGTGCGGTGTTGATCGGGCCGGAAACGCTGAAGGTAAAGCTGCCCTGGATTTGCAGTAACTTCGACAGAACCGCATTGGTGATCTGCCATGGCGCGAAGCCCAGATTGGGCGTCCCGCTGTCGGTGAGCGTGATCGGCGTCGCGTTGGTCAGGGCGGCAAGTGCCAAAATATCGGCTTTGACGGTGGTGGCAGAGAGCGACAAGGGCGGCGATGTCGCGTCATTGAGCGTCACCGTGCCGAGCGTGCCGGCCTCGGCAAAGGCTTCAAACATTGCAATATTGGTCAGAAAATTGCTGGTTGTGACTGAATAATTAGGCGTGCTCGCCGATGTCAGCACATAGGGTTGGGAAATCTTGCCGAGCGCCGCGGCATCGCTGGTCCGGGCTGCTGGGGGCAGGCCCAGCGTCGGTACCCCGCCGTCGGACAGCACGATGCTAGCCAGGCTTCCGGCTGCGGCGAGGGTTTGCAGGCTCCCGATATTACTCGCGATGCTGCTAGCGGTATCTTGCACCCTCACCGATGAAACCAGCGACCGCAGCAAGCTGGAGTTGGCGATGGTCTTGGCCTCACTGGCACTCACGACGCCAGTGACCGCGATGTTGTACGGTGTCGCCACCAGGCCCAGTATGGTTTGCACGCTGGTATTGGAAAAAACATCCGCCGCCATGGAAACGGTCGGTGTTCCGCCATCGGTCAGCGCGATGGTGACATTGGTAAACACGTCACTATAGCTCAGGGTCAGCGCCGCCTGGGCAAACTGCGCGGCCGTCATGCTCCAATAAAAAATTTCCGCGGTCGGGGTCACGACCGCGACCTTGCCGGTGCGCACCAGCGCATCGACCGTGGTAATATTCGCCAGGATATTGGCCGTCGTGTCTTGCAGCGCATAGTGGCTGAGGCGCGTATCCAGCGTCGGCGGGCTCGCCGCCTGGCTCGCGCTGATCAGCTGGGCGAGCACGATATTGGCGGAAAATTCAGCGATCGCGGTGGCATTGGCCGTAGCGTCGGCTGCCGTCATCCCCACCGCGTTCATAATACCGGTGTTGTAGCTGATGATCTGCACCAGTTTGCCGGCCGCCGCCGCCGCCTGAAGCGCCGGCAACGCATTGGCAATGGGCAGGCCAGAATAAAAATAAGTCTCGTTCCCCGGCAGTAGATAGGTATTGATCCGGCCCAGCGGGCTGATCGGATTTTGCGGGGTGCCGGCCGCAGTCGAATTAGAGTAGCGGTTCGCCCCCGCTTCGATGCTGGTAATCAGCTGCGGTTGCACAGTGCCGGCGATGGTGAAGGTAAAGGGCGTCGTGATCCGGGCGATGACTTTGGTGTAAATATCAAGGGCGGTTGCCCAGACCGGCAGGGTTATTGCGGGCGTGCCGGCGTCGGTCAGTTGGATCGTGTAGGGGCTCGAAATATAGCTCAGCGCGAAACAGTCTTTCGCAAGGGTGGCGGCCGACATTTGCAGCGCATAAGGGGATGTCCCGGTCAGCCGCACGCCGCTCAACAGCCCGCGCTCGGCCAAGGCTTCGATGGCATCGAGGTTGCTGCCCGCCAAGATGTTTGCTGTACTGTCAGCAATCTGAAAGCCAAGAAACCCGCTGGCCAGGCTCGCCTGCCCAGCGCTTGCCGCACCCGATGCGGCAATCACTTGCGCCAGGCTGTAGGGCGTCGAAATCAGCGCCAGAACTTGCGCATCATTGGTCGCCTGGGTCGGGGTGATTTGCACCGGCGGTCGGCCACCGTCGAGCAGCGCGATCGACGCGATATTGCCCGACTGGGCCAACGGCTGCAACGCATCGATGCTCGACTGAACATTAAATGCAGTATCACTGATGATGGTGCCGGCGGCGAGTGAGCTGCTGGAAAATGCGCTCAGGGCGCCTGCAACGGACAATGTCGGCATACTGCACCCCTCAAGCTATTTTCAACCAATAGTTGCACTTCGTTAAAGTGTTATGAATCGGCAGCTTGCTACTTTTTAATCCCCCAGCGGTTGCAATGCGCCGCGATTGTTCTATCCAGTCCTCGGGTTCTGGCGGGGGAATGGCATGGCCTTGATCGAGATCGAGGGTCTCACCAAGCGGTTTGGCGCATTTGTCGCGGTCGATCATTTGTCCTTCAGCGTTGAACGAGGGGAAGTGCTGGGCTTCCTTGGACCCAACGGCGCCGGCAAATCGACCACCATGCGCATGCTGGCCGGCTTCATGACCCCGACATCGGGAACCGCGCGCATCTGCGGCCATGATGTGCGGACCGCATCGCTTGCCGCGCGCAAATGCCTGGGATTCCTGCCCGAGGGCGCGCCGACCTATCCGGAAATGACGGTGCTGGCGTTTTTGCGCTTCTGCGGGCGAGTTCGCGGGTTTTCGGGGGCGGAACTCGATCGGCGTGTCGATCGGGCGGTGGCGATGACCACCTTGGCCGGGGTGCGCTTGCAGCCAGTGGAAACCTTGTCGAAAGGCTTCAAGCGCCGGGTTGGCCTCGCCCAGGCCTTGCTGCATGACCCCGAAGTGCTGATCCTGGATGAGCCGACGGATGGGCTCGATCCCAACCAGAAGCATGAAGTGCGCAAGCTGATCGCGGAAATGCGCGCCGAGAAAGCAATCGTGATTTCGACCCATATCCTTGAGGAGGTGGACGCGGTCTGCACCCGCGCCATCATCATCGCCAATGGACGCATCGTTGCCGATGCGACGCCGCTTGACCTGCAATTGCGCGCGGCTTCAGGCAAGCTCGATGACGTGTTCCGTGACCTCACTTTGCCGAAGGCTGCCTGATGCGCAACGTATTTATCGTCGCCGGGCGGGAACTCGGCGGCTATTTTGCTACCCCGGTGGCCGCCGTGTTCATCGTGATTTTCCTCGCCTTGCAGGGGGCGCTGACCTTCAATCTCGGTAATTTCTTTGATCGCAACCAGGCTGATCTGGCGCCGTTCTTCAACTTCATCCCGTGGGTGTTTTTGCTGCTGGTGCCGGCGATCACCATGCGGTTATGGGCGGAAGAACGTCGGCTGGGCACGATCGAGCTGCTGCTGACCTTGCCGATCACCCAAGGCCAGGCGGTGGTGGGCAAGTTCCTGGCCGCCTGGGCGTTTTGTGCGATCGCGCTGGCTCTGACATTTCCGTTTGTTTTGACCGTGAATTATCTTGGCGCGCCGGATAACGGGGTGATTGCCAGCGGCTATCTCGGGGCATTGCTGGTGGCGGGCGCGTTTTTGTCGGTCGGGTCGGCGCTGTCGGCGGCGACCAAGAACCAGGTGATTGCTTTCGTGCTGGCGTTGGCGGTGTGCTTCGTGTTTGCGGTCGCGTCCTACCCGGTGGTCACCGAATTCCTGTCGCGCAACACGCCGGTGCTCGCCGAACTGGCCCGGCGCGTGTCGGTCGCGGAGCGGTTTTCCGCGTTCACCCGCGGGGTGATTGCGCTTCGCGACGTGGTTTATTTCGCGTCGTTCATCGGGTTCTGGCTGTTCCTGAACACTGTCATCGTCGAACATCGCAAGGCGGATTGATCGAACATGCGCCGCATCTGGTCATCATTCATCGGCGTTGTCGCGGTCGCGGCGATCCTTGTCGGTATCAACATCTTTGCTGAAACCCGCCTTGCTGGCGTGCGCGTCGATGTAACGGCGCAGCATCTTTATACCCTGGCGCCGGGGACGCGGAAGATCATCGCCGACCTCAAAGACCCGATCACCGTCAGGCTGTATTATTCCCGTGCGCTGGGCGCCCGCATTCCGCTGTACGGGGCGTACGCCGACCGGGTCAGCGAAATGCTGCGCGAATATGCCGCCAATTCGGCGGGCAAGATCCGGCTGGAGTTTTACGATCCCGAACCGTTCAGCGATATCGAAGATCGCGCGGTCGCGTACGGGCTGCAAGGCGTGCCGATCGACCAGTCCGGTGAGCAGGTTTATTTTGGGCTCGCGGCATCCAACTTGCTGGATGACGAGCGCACCATCGGGTTCTTCCAGCCGGAGCGGGAACGCTTCCTAGAATTCGATTTGTCCAAGCTGGTGTTTGAATTATCCAATCCCAGGCGCCCGGTGATCGGCATGATGTCTTCCCTGCCGCTCGACGGCGATCCGCGCGCGATGATGATGGCGATGCGCGGGCAGGGCGGGGCGGGCGGCCAGCCTTGGGTGGCGGCGATGCAATTGCGGGAAGCGTTTACCGTCAAGCCCGTGGCGCTGGATGCGCAGGTGATCGATCCGGATATCCAGGTGCTGCTGGTGGCGCAGGCGCAGAACCTGTCGGATGCGACCTTGTACGCGATTGACCAGTTCGTCATGCGCGGCGGGCGGCTGATGGCGATGGTTGATCCGCATTCCGAAGCCATGGCGCAAACCCCGAGCCAGACCGGCCAGCCGCCGGAAAACACCAGTTCGGACCTCAAGAAATTATTCGATGCCTGGGGTATCGTGTTCGACCCGACCCAGATTGTTGCCGATCTGACCGGCGCCTGGCGGGTGCGGGCAAGCCCTTCAGACCGGGTGCAATCGGTCGATTTCATCGCCTGGTACAATATCCGCAACGGCCTCAACAAGGATGATCCGGCGACGGCCGATCTGACCCAGGTGACGGTGGCATCCGCCGGCATGGTCAGCAAAAAAGACGGCGCCGAGATCAGCTTCACGCCGTTGCTGGCATCAAGCCCGCAATCGGGAATGCTGCCGGTCGATAAGGTAAAATCCTTTCCTGAGCCGGCGAAAATCCTCGGCGCCTTCAAGCCCGAAGGCGGCCCGCGGGTGATCGCGGCACGGGTGCGGGGGGTGCTGAAATCGGCGTTCACCGGCCCGCCGGCGCCAGCGAAGGACGGCGTGACCTTGCCGGCCTTCAAGGCGCAGACCGATGGGCCGGCCAATATGGTGGTGGTTGCCGATAGCGACATCCTCGCCGATCGCTACTGGGTTCGGATTGCCGATTTCTTTGGCCAGCAGCAGGCAACGCCGTTCAGCGACAACGGGGCTTTCGTTTCTAATCTGATCGGCACGTTGGCCGGCGGTGATGCGCTGATCGGCTTGCGCAGCCGGGGCGCGTCGCTGCGGCCATTCGCCCGGGTGGAGGCGATGCAGCAAGCCGCCGAGGTCAGTTTCCGCAAGACCGAGCAGGATTTGCAGGCGCATCTGGATGAAACCCAGAAGAAGCTGACCGAGTTGCGCACCGGCCGTGGCACCGACAAGGCGGCGGCGGTGATTTCGGAAGAACAGCGCGCGACGATCGATGCGCTGCGCAAGGATGTGGGCGATACGCGCAAGAAACTGCGCAACGTGCAGCTTGAGTTGCGGCGCGATATCGCCGCCCTCGAAACCAAATTGCGCCTGGCCGACATCGTGCTGGTGCCGGCGGTGCTGGCGCTGCTGGCGATCGGGATGGGCCTGGCGCGGCGACGGATGCGGGCGAGGGCGCGGGCATGAAATCGCTGTGGCTCGCTATCGCGGCGGTGATCGTGCTGGCGGGCGGCTGGTATTTCGGCCCGGGCGCCAATAGCGACAGCCGGGTGGTGGTGCCGACCGGGGCGCTGGTATTTCCAGGGCTGGCGGGCAAGCTGCAAAATGCTGCGGCGATTGAGATCGGCAACAAGGGCAAAACCTTGCGCATCGTCCGTGGCCCGGCATTCTGGGGTCTGGCTGATCGCGGCGGCTACAAGGTGCAGCAGGACAAATTGCGCGAAATGCTGACCGGGCTGACCGAGTTGCGCATTAGTGAACCGCGCACCGCCGACCCGACGCAGTATGACCGGCTCGGCGTCGATGATCCGGCCGGCGGCAACTCGACCGCCAATTTGCTCCGCGTGCTCGATGGCGATGGCAAATCGATGGCGGAGCTGATCACCGGGCACCGGCGGGTGCGGACGGCGGGCAATTTGCCGGAAACGCTCTATATCCGCCGGCCCGGGGAAGCGCAGTCCTGGCTGGCCGAGGGGCGGGTGCAGGTCGATGCGGATCCGCAGCTGTGGTTTGAGCGCGATATCGTGAATATCCCGCTGGAGCGGGTGGCGAGCGTTGCGTCGCACCGGGGGGATGCGGTGCTGAATTTCGCCAAGGTCGATGGCAAGCCGGCGCTGGTCCAGGCTACCGAACATCCGCCGCTGGATGACTACAGACTGGAAGATGTGTTCCGGGCGCTCGCGCAACTGACCTTGACCGACGTGGCCGAAGCGGCCAAGGCGCCCGGCGAGAAAGTTGGCGAGGCGATCTACACCTTGACCGATGGGGTACGGATTACCGTGACGGTGGCGCGCGCCGACAAGGATATCTGGGTGCAGTTGGCGGCAGCGGGTGACGGCGATGCGGCCAAGCCGGCCGCGGCTTTGCAGGCAGGCTTTGCCGGCTGGGCGTATCAGTTGGGCGCCTGGAAGGAAAAATCCTTCTTGCCGGTGATGGATGATCTGAAAACCGACGAACCCGCCAAGCCCGCCGCGACCCCATGAGCCGGGAATATCCCGCCCGCCCAATTGTCGGGGTGGGGATTGTGGTGTTGCGGCCGGGACCGGAGGTGTTGCTGGTAAGGCGCGGCAAGGCGCCGGATATCGGGCGCTGGGCGCTACCGGGTGGGGCGCAGGATGTTGGCGAAACCGCCGAGGCCGGGGCGCGGCGCGAATTATTTGAAGAATGCGGGCTGGTGGTTGGCGCGCTGCATTTGGTGACCAACGTGGACAGCATTCGCCATGATGCGGATGGACGGGTGCAGTATCACTACACCATCCTGGATTTCGCTGGGCTGTGGCAGGGCGATGTGGCACGGCATGGCGATGACGTCGATGCGGTCCAATGGGCGCGGGTGGATGATTTGGCGCGGTTCGGGCTATGGTCGGAAGCGCATCGGGTTATTGCGCTGGCGGTTCGAGAGTTGGGGTTAGGGTAGGGCGG
>JANXRN010000170.1 GCA_025352995.1 Acetobacteraceae bacterium | reverse complement strand
GACATGATGTATCGAAACCGACCCAACCGGCCGCTGACAAACGCGAAGCACGGCAGGCAAATCCAATAGATCAAGTCGGCAAGCGGGTTCACGACGACAACAGTCCAAGACATATTGTCCCAAGAGGATTGGGGGCGGATTTGGACATTCGGCAGAAAATACAGGACACCCATGAAAATAGCGACTGAACCAAACAAGCATATAAAAAATGTCGCCCGAAATCCCATGTGTCTCCAGGGGTCGAACGGTTCATCGACGCGCAAATATTTCCTCACGAACCCGCCCATCACCGCCGATCCGGACGAACCGACGACCGCAGCGATGAGGCTGGCAGCTCCAGGCCATACCGGGGTGAAGCTCAATGCCCAGGACACCGCGACCAACACGATGATGCCGGCCAACAGCGCCAGCGCAGCTGCAATGATCATTCGCGGGCGCAGGCGCAGATGGGCATTCATGGCCAAACCTCCCGTCGCGCTTGATCGCGTGGAGCATTCTCGATGCAACAATGGCACAATGGGCCATTTGCGACAATCAGGATCGGTTCGACGCTCCCGGCACCATGTGATACTCTTCCCTTGACCGATCCGTCCGGAGCGCCAACCAGTGATCACCCTCCACCACCTCAATAATTCCCGCTCCCAGCGCATCCTCTGGCTGCTCGAAGAACTTGGCGTCCCATACGACGTCAAGCGCTATCAGCGTGACGCCACCACCCGGTTGGCGCCACCGGAACTGAAAGCCATCCACCCGCTCGGCAAATCCCCGGTGGTGACCGATGGCGCCAACGTGGTCGCGGAGTCGGGCGCGATTGTTGAATACCTTATCGACACATACGGCAACGGCCGCTTCCGCCCGGCAGAGGGCACGCCGGCGATGGTGCCCTATCGCCACTGGCTGCATTTCGCCGAGGGCTCAGCGATGCTGCCACTGATGCTGGCGCTTTACACCAGCCGCCTCGGGGACGCCGCCGCCCCGCTCGCGCCGCGCATCCAGAGCGAGATTGCCAATCATTTGTCCTATCTCAATGACAGCCTTACCACCGGGCCGTTCCTGCTGGGAAACGATCTGACCGGCGCCGATATCCAGGTGAGCTTTGTGATTGAAGCCGCCGCCGCTAGCCGGTTGCTCGGTGCGTATTCCAGCCTCGAACGCTACGCCGCGCTGATCCAAGCCCGCCCCGCCTATCAGCGCGCGCTGGACGTCGGCGGCCCTTACCAGCTCGGGCGCTGAGACATCATGGCGTGGTTGCAGCGCTGGCTGAACAAGCCGTTTGCCGTGCAGGCGCGATCGGTCCTGGCCATGCTCGAAGCCAGGATAGAAGCCGCGCGCGATGCCGTGATCGATCGCTGGTACGGATTAGATTTTGGCGGCCTGATCAAAGCCGACGCCCTGGTCAGCGCGCATAGCGCCGCCTTGGAACAGGTGACGGCGTACGAAGCTGTGACCGGCCTGCAACTGCGCATCATCATTTCCGAAGCGCTACGCGCCCAGATCGATTTCAGCCACTTCGTCGATATCGGAGCCGGCAAGGGCAAAGCCTGCCTCTACGCCGCGCGGGAGTTCAATTTCCCCCAGATCATCGGTGTGGAGCTTTCCCCGCCGCTGGTCGACATCGCCCGCGCCAACGCAACCAAAGCCAAATTGACCAACGTGGAATTCCTGGTCGCCGACGCCACCACCTACGACCTCCCGGCCGGCGACACGTTGGTGTTCCTGTTCAATCCTTTCGAGGACGCAGCGATGGAAGCTTTCATCGCCCATAACCTCGCGCATTTTCGCACCCATCGATCCCTGATCGCCTACGCCAATGACCGCCATCGCCGATCGATCACCAAGTTTGGCTTCGAAACGCTTTATCGTGATCAGGTGTTGAAGCTGTCGGTTTACCGGATGCCATAGGTCGCCGATTACGACTCGCCGTCACTCCCTGTTTCAGCTAATATCCGGGATATCCGGAATATGGGCCCAAACGATGATCCGCGTTTCCGCCACCGAATTCGGCAAGGAAGTCGGCCGCTACCAGGATGCCGCGCTTAACCAGCCGGTCATCGTCACCCGCAATGGACGCGACCGCACGGTTGTGATTTCAGCTGACGAATATCGCCGCCTCAAGCGACGTGACCGCGAAGTGCTTGCCCTCGAAGATTTTTCCGACGCGGATATCGACGCCGTGCGGCGCAGTGCCCCTTCCCCCGCGTCGGAAGAATTCAATCGCGAAGTCGAGCGCTGACGCCTGCCATTCCCAAGCCCCATCGCCGGCTTGGTTATCCGCTACGCCTATCTCTGGCGTAGCGAGCATCTTCGCGGCCTTGAGGAAGGCGCCAAAGATCGTCCCTGCGCAGTGCTGTTGACTGTCGCCGAGGCGACCAGCGGCCAAACCGTCGTTGTACTGCCCGTGACCCACACGAAACCGCGGGATTTGGCCCACGCGGTGGAAATTCCGGCCGCGACCAAACGCCGCCTGGGACTGGATGATCAGCGATCATGGATTGTTGTCACCGAGGCCAACCGTTTCACCTGGCCTGGCCCGGATTTACGGCCATTGCGAGCCGGCGATGCGGACAGCGTGGTCTATGGCGAGTTGCCAGGTGATCTCTTCCGGAAAGTCCGTGAAACCTGGCTCGCGTGCGCCGAAGCCCGCCGGGCAATGGTGCCGCGCAGCGAATAGCCAACCTAAACCACCTCAATCGCCTCCCCCATCGCGATCCGCCCGCCTTCCACCACTTCGGCATAAACCCCGAGATCGACATGCCCGAACGCCGTCCGCAGTTCAGCCACCGGGTCGGCATCGCGTTCGGCCGTGATCGGGTTCACCTCGGTCGCGGCACAGCGCGGGATGCGACGGGTTACTATCAGCCGCGCCCCACCGATCAGCAATTCGCGGCCGAGCCAGTCATGTTCGGCCCAGGCAGCCGCGCCGGAAAACCAGATATTGGCGCGAAACCGCCGCTTGTGGCGCCGTGCACCAACCGCATTTTCCAGCGCCGCCAGACTTGCCTGATTGATCAGGCTGATCACCTTGCCGCGCATGTCGCCGAACACGTGCCCCGGCGTCAGGTGCAGGACCGGCGTGCCGCGCGCTTCAGCGCCGAGGAACCGGGCAAGCCCGGCGGCGATCGTTGCCCGGCCGGCAACAGTCAGCGCATTGGCCTCCAGTATCTCACCATCCGGCGCCAGCAGGGTCATCACCCCGCTGCGCGCGTCGAAGCTTGACCGCAATGCGGCGATCCTCGCGTTGGCCATCAGGCACATGAAGTGGCGTTTGGACAGCCAGGCGGGCGCTGCCGGATCGAACGGCGCATCGCCTTGCGCCAGAGCGAAGGCACGGTCCCACGGCAAGGCCTCCCCTTCGGTCAGCGCCACTTCCTCCAGCGCCTCCGCGGTCAGGCCTTTGACAGGGTAGCGATAAATCCGATCGATCAGCATGGCAATATCCCCTTGTCTTGATGCAGATCATTCCCCAAATCTGCCACCAAGCATAGCGTGCCGGTTGCCTCTTGCAGGGACAGGCGCGCCAGTCGCCTCATCCGGGACAAAATGACATGGACATCGAAAAATTTACCGAACGCGCCAAAGGTTTCCTTCAAGCCGCGTCCACCATCGCTATCCGCGACTTCCATCAGCAGCTTACGCCGGAACATCTGCTCAAGGCGCTGCTCGATGATGAAGAAGGCGCGGCAAGCGGCCTGATTAAAGCCGCCGGCGGCGATCCGGTGGCCGCCCGCACCGCGACCGAAATCGCGTTGACCAAAGTGCCGAAAGTGCAAGGCGGCGGCGCTGGCAGCCCGCAACCCACGGTCGCGCTGGTGCGCCTGCTCGATGCCGCCGAACAGGCCGCCGACAAAGCTGGTGACCAGTATGTCGCGCAAGATCGCTTGCTGATCGCGCTCGCCGCCGGCGATGGCCCTTCCGCCAACGCGCTGCGCCAGGCGGGCGCAACCCCGCTAGCACTGGAAAAAGCCGTCGCCGACATTCGCCGCGGCCGCAAGGTCACCAGCCAGGCAGCCGAAGCCAATTTCGACGCGCTGAAGAAATACGCCCGCGACGTGACGCAACTGGCGCGCGACGGCAAGCTCGACCCCGTCATCGGCCGGGACGAGGAAATCCGCCGCGCCATTCAGGTGCTCGCCCGCCGGACCAAGAACAACCCGGTGCTGATTGGCGAGCCAGGCGTCGGTAAGACCGCGATTGTCGAAGGTCTTGCCATCCGCATCGTCAACGGCGACGTGCCCGAAGCGCTGAAAGGCAAGCGGCTAATGGCGCTCGACCTCGGCGCCATGGTCGCCGGCGCCAAATATCGTGGGGAGTTCGAGGAACGGCTGAAAGCCGTGCTGGCCGAAATCGAAGCCGCGTCCGGCGAAATCGTGCTGTTCATCGATGAAATGCACACGCTGGTCGGCGCGGGCAAAGCCGATGGTGCGATGGATGCGTCAAACCTGATCAAGCCCGAACTCGCCCGCGGCGCGCTGCATTGCGTTGGCGCGACAACGTTGAACGAATACCGCAAACACGTCGAAAAAGACGCGGCTTTGGCCCGTCGCTTCCAGCCGATTTTCGTTGGCGAACCGAGCGTCGAAGACACGATTTCCATCTTGCGCGGCATCAAGGACAAATACGAACTTCATCACGGCGTCCGCATCACCGATGGCGCGCTGGTCGCCGCCGCCACTTTGTCCAACCGCTACATCGCCGATCGCTTCCTGCCTGACAAAGCCATCGATCTGATGGACGAGGCATCGTCCCGCCTGCGCATGCAGGTCGATAGCAAGCCGGAAGAACTGGATGAGCTTGATCGTCGGGTCATGCAGCTGAAAATCGAGCAAGTCGCGCTGCAAAAGGAACAGGACGCGGCGAGCAAGGATCGCCTTGGCAAACTCCAGCTTGAATTGTCCGGCCTGGAAGAAAAATCCAACGCCATGACGGCGGCCTGGAAAGCCGAGAAGGACCAGCTGCAAGGCAGCCAGAAGCTCAAGGAACAGCTCGACCAGTATCGCAACGAAGAAGAAGTCGCCCAGCGCCGCGGCGATTTCGCCCGGGTGTCGGAACTGCGCTACGGCGACATTCCCGCGCTCGAAGCCAAGCTCCAGGCCGCCCAGGCCGGCGGCAAGCTGGTCAACGAAGCGGTCACCGAAGAACAGATCGCGTCGGTCGTGTCGCGCTGGACCGGGGTGCCGGTCGATAAAATGCTCGAAGGCGAACGCGGCAAGCTGCTGCGCATGGAAGAAGAACTGCGCGCCCGCGTGGTGGGCCAGGAAGAAGCGCTGCAAGCGGTCGCCCACGCGGTGCGCCGTGCCCGCGCCGGCTTGCAGGACCCCAACCGGCCAATCGGCAGCTTCCTGTTCCTCGGCCCCACCGGCGTCGGCAAAACCGAACTCACCAAGGCGCTGGCGGATTTCCTGTTCGATGATGAGCGCGCGATGCTGCGCGTTGACATGTCGGAGTTCATGGAAAAGCACGCTGTGTCCCGCCTGATCGGTGCGCCACCCGGCTATGTCGGTTACGATGAAGGCGGCGTGCTGACCGAAGCGGTGCGCCGCCGGCCTTACCAGGTGATCTTGTTTGATGAGGTCGAAAAAGCCCACGAAGACGTCTTCAACGTGCTGCTGCAAGTGCTGGACGATGGCCGCCTGACCGATGGCCAGGGCCGGACGGTGGATTTCAAGAACACGATCATCGTGCTGACATCCAACCTTGGCAGCGACATCCTCGCCGCCCAGCCCGACGGCGCTGATCTGGCGATGGCGCATAAAGGCGTGATGGACGCGGTGCGGCAGCATTTCCGCCCCGAATTCCTTAACCGCTTGGACGAAATCGTGCTGTTCCGCCGTCTGCAGCGCGCCGACATGGCCACTATCGTCGCCATCCAGCTGAAGCGGCTGGAAGCCTTGCTCGGGGACCGGCAGATCAAGCTCGACCTCGATCGGGCCGGGGTGGATTGGCTGGCAGCGGAAGGCTACGACCCGATCTATGGTGCGCGGCCTTTGAAGCGGGTGATCCAGCGCAGCCTGCAGAACACGCTGGCGGGGTATATCCTCGACGGCTCGATCAAGGATGGCGACACAGTGCATGTCACCGCCGGGCCGGACGGGCTGGTGATCACCAGATCCCTGGCGCTG
>JANXRN010000129.1 GCA_025352995.1 Acetobacteraceae bacterium | reverse complement strand
CTTCGCGATGCTGATGCTGGTGACCGCTGACAATTTGTTGCAACTGTTCTTCGGCTGGGAAGGCGTGGGCCTCGCGAGCTATTTGCTGATTGGCTATTATTATGATCGCCCGTCGGCCTGCGCGGCGGCGATGAAGGCGTTCATCGTCAACCGGATCGGCGATCTTGGCTTTGCCCTCGGCATCGCGCTGATTTTCGTAGTGTTCGGCTCGATCGGGTTTGACGATATTTTCGCTGGCGTTTCCAAACACACCGGCGATGTTTATCGCGTGTTCGGCCATGATTTTGCGGCACTCGAAGTGATCGGTGTGCTGCTGTTCATCGGCGCGATGGGCAAGTCGGCGCAGTTGGGCTTGCATGTCTGGTTGCCTGACGCGATGGAAGGCCCGACGCCGGTGTCCGCGCTGATCCATGCCGCGACGATGGTGACGGCGGGCGTGTTCCTGATGGCGCGCATGTCGCCGCTGATGGAATTTGCGCCGTACGCACTGGGCTTCGTGGCCTTCGTCGGCGCATCGACGGCTTTGTTCGCGGCCACCATCGGCTGCGTGCAGAACGACATCAAGCGGGTGATCGCCTATTCGACCTGTTCGCAGCTTGGCTACATGTTCATTGCGGCGGGCGTTGGCGCTTACCAGGCGTCGGTATTCCATTTGCTGACCCATGCCTTCTTCAAGGCGCTGCTGTTCCTGTCGGCCGGTGCGGTAATCCATGCGATGTCCGACGAACAGGACATCCGCAAGATGGGCGGCATCTGGAAGAAAATCCCGATCACTTATGCGGTGATGTGGATCGGCAGTCTGGCGCTGGCGGGCGTCTATCCGTTCGCCGGCTATTATTCCAAGGACGCGATCCTGGAAGCCGCCTACGCATCGGGCTCGACCACGGGGATGTACGGCTTCTGGTGCGGGCTGATCGCGGCAGGGCTGACCGCGTTCTACTCCTGGCGCCTGCTGATCCTGACCTTCCACGGCGCCCCGCGTGCCGACCAGCACACCATGGACCATGTCCATGAAAGCCCGGCGGTGATGACCGTGCCGCTGATCTTGCTGGCGGTCGGCGCGGTGGTCACGGGCTTTGTGTTCCACGAACAATTGCTCGGCGAACATTGGGAACATTTCTGGGGCGAGAGCATTCGCCTCAACCCGGCGAATCACGTGCTGCATGCGATGGAGCATGTGCCGGCCTGGGTCAGCCTGGCGCCGAGCGTGGTCGGCATTGCCGGGATCGCGCTGGCCTATTTGCTTTACATGGGCATGCCGTTCGTGCCGGGGCAGATCGCCATGGCGTTCCCGGGGATTTACCGCTTCCTGCTCAATAAATGGTATTTTGATGAGCTGTATAACGCCGTCCTGGTGCAGCCGATGCTGCGGTTGGCGCGCAATTTGTGGCAGGTCGGCGATGCCAAGATCATCGATGGCATGCCGAACGGGGTGGCGTCGCTAACCGGTTCGTCATCCGGACAGGTGGTTAAGCTGCAAACCGGATCGATTGCCAGCTACGCCTTTGCCATGCTGATCGGGCTCGTCGCGCTCGTTTCCATCTACCTCGTGTTTTTGCGGTGATTGATATGAACGCGGCCGGCTTCCCCCTGCTTTCGCTGCTGACCTTCCTGCCGCTGGTGGGGTGCGCAATCATCCTGGCGGTGCGGGGTGACGATGCGGTGGTTGCGTCCAATGCGCGCTGGACGGCGCTGTGGACCAGCCTGATCGTTTTCGCATTGTCGCTGCTGCTATGGGTGCGGTTCGATCAGGCCGATGGCGGGTTTCAGTTTGTCGAAAGCCTGTCGTGGCTGCCGTCGATCGGCATTACCTACAAAATGGGCGTGGACGGGATTTCGGTGCTGTTCGTGCTGCTTTCGACCGCGCTGACGCCGATTTGTATCCTGGCAAGCTGGGAAAGCATCCAGACCCGCGTCCGCGAATTCATGATCGCCTTCCTGGTGCTGGAAACCATGATGGTGGGCATGTTCTGCGCGCTGGATTTCGTGGTGTTCTACATTTTCTTCGAAGGCGTGCTGATCCCGATGTATCTCATCATCGGGGTATGGGGCGGGCCGCGCCGGGTTTATGCGGCGTTCAAGTTCTTCCTTTATACGCTCGCCGGATCGGTGCTGATGCTGCTGGCGCTGCTGGCAATGTGGGTGTTGGCGGGCAGCACCGATATTGTGGTGCTGATGAAAACCCAGTTCGCGCCGGCGATGCAGAATTGGCTGTTCCTGGCCTTCTTCGCGTCCTTCGCGGTGAAAGTGCCGATGTGGCCGGTGCATACCTGGCTGCCGGATGCCCACGTGGAAGCGCCCACCGCAGGGTCGGTCATTCTGGCGGGCGTGTTGTTGAAAATGGGGGCTTACGGGTTCCTGCGCTTTTCGGTGCCGATGCTGCCGGATGCGACGGCATCCTTCGCGCCGTTCATCTTCACCCTGTCGGTGGTCGCGGTGATCTACACCTCGCTCGTCGCACTCGCGCAGACCGACATGAAGAAGCTGATCGCCTATTCATCGGTCGCGCACATGGGCGTGGTGACGATGGGCATTTTCACCATGAACGTGCAGGGCCTGTCGGGCGCTTTGTTCCAGATGCTGTCGCACGGGGTCGTGTCCGGCGCGTTGTTCCTGTGCGTCGGCGTGGTTTACGACCGCATTCACACGCGGGAAATCGCCCGATACGGTGGCCTGGCTGACCGGATGCCGGCGTACGCGCTGGCCTTCATGGTGTTCACCATGGCGAGCGTTGGGCTTCCCGGCACTGCGGGTTTCGCCGGTGAGTTCCTGGTGCTGGTCGGTGCCTTCAAGATGAACTTCTGGCTGGCACTGCTGGGCAGCACCGGGATGATCCTGGGCGCAGCTTACATGCTGTACTTGTATCGCCGGGTGATTTTCGGGGCGCTGACGCGGGACGATTTGAAAAACATCCTCGATCTGTCACCGCGCGAAATCGCGATTTTCGTGCCGTTGCTGGTGCTGACGATCTGGATGGGCATCGCGCCATCAAGCTTCACCGGATTCTGGGATGCCTCGGTCGCCCACATGGTCGATCATCACCGGGCCGCGCTCGACGCGACCATCAAGCTTGCTGGGATCGTGAAATGAGCTGGACCCTAGCCCTTCCCGAGATCGTCCTGTCATGTGCGGGCATGGCGATCTTGATTTACGGCGTGCTGGCGCGGGACAACGCGTTCCGCATGGCGAGCATGTTCACCGTCGGCGCCATGCTGCTGGCCGGCGTGCTGGTGATGGCCGGCGTCCCGGGCCTGGGTTATTCCGGGATGTTCGCAGTCGATGCGTTCAGCGGCTTTGTGAAGCTGCTGATCCTGGCAGCGGCGATTCTCGGGGTGATCTTGTCGCTGGATTACATCGAGCAGGAAAATCTGCGCCGCTTTGAATTTCCGGTGCTGATGCTGTTCGCCACCATCGGCATGATGCTGATGGCGTCTTCGGTCAATCTGATGTCGCTCTATATGGGCGTCGAGTTGATGAGCCTGTCGATCTACGTGCTGGCAGCCTTCGCGCGGGACGATTTGCGCAGTTCGGAAGCCGGCTTGAAGTATTTCGTGCTCGGCGCGCTGGCATCGGGGCTGCTGCTCTACGGGATTTCGCTGGTTTATGGCTTCTCTGGCAGCATGAGCTTCGGCGATCTTGGCCGGTTGCTGAGCGACAAGGACCATGCGTCCACCGGGGTCACGGTCGGGGTTGTCTTCATTGTCGCGGGCCTTGCCTTCAAAATATCCGCGGTGCCGTTCCATATGTGGACGCCCGATGTGTACGAAGGCGCGCCGACGCCGGTCACCGCCTTCATGGGCACGGCGCCGAAAGTCGCCGCGATGGCGCTGCTGCTGCGGGTGCTGGGCGGGCCGTTCGGACATTTGCTGGCGCAGTGGCAGCAACTGATCGTGCTGGTGGCGGTGGCATCGATGTTGCTCGGCTCGCTCGCCGCGATCGGGCAGAAGAACATCAAGCGGCTGATGGCTTATTCGTCGATCGGCCACATGGGCTACGCGCTGGTTGGCTTGGCAGCCGGCACGCCGCTGGGCGTGAAGGGCGTGCTGATCTATCTGGTCACCTACGTGTTCATGAATGCCGGCGCGTTTGCCTGCATCCTGGCGATGCGGCGGCGCGGCCGGGCGGTCGAAGGCATTGCCGATCTGGCCGGGCTGGCGAAAACCGACCTTGGGCTCGCGTTGTGGCTCGCGGTATTCATGTTCTCCATGGCCGGCATCCCGCCCTTTTCCGGCTTCTGGGGGAAATTGTTCATCTTCCAGGCGGCCGTATCGCAGGGGCTGTGGGCCTTGGCGGTGATCGGCGTGCTGACCAGCGTGATCGGCGCTTATTATTACATCCGCATCATCAAGGTGATGTTCTTCGATGACAGCGCCGAAGCCTTCGATGCCCGCCCGGCATCCTTGTCGGTGGTCGCGGTCGCCGGCGGGTTGTTCACCGTGCTGTTCTTCGCCTTCGCCGCGCCGGTTGAAGCGGCGGCGCTGGCTGCGGCCAAAGCGATCTTCGGATGAAGCAAGCCGCCCGGCTTTGGCGGCTGCAAATCCACGAGGTGTTGCCATCCACCTCCACCCTGTGCCGCACCCTGGCGGCGGAGGGGGAGCCGGATGGCCTGGCGGTGCTCGCCCGTCGACAATCGCAGGCGCGCGGCACGCGTGGGCGGGGCTGGGAAACCCCGGCGGGGAATCTCGCGCTGTCGGTGCTGATGCGCCCGACCTTTGCCCCGCGCGATGCGGCGCAAATCTCCTTGCTCGCAGGGGTGGCGACGGCGGAAACGGTGGCGCACTATTTGCCGCCGGGGCCAAATCTGGCGCTGAAATGGCCGAATGATCTGCTGCTCGATGGCGCCAAACTGTCCGGGATTCTGGTGGAAAGCCACGGCAACGGGGCGACGGTCGATTGGGTGGTGCTGGGCATCGGGGTCAATCTGACGCACGCGCCAATATTGCCCGACCGGCGCACCGCGCGGCTGCCAGTGGCGCCCGATGTCGAGGAATTTGCCCAGGCGCTGCTCGCCCGGCTTGGCCACTGGATGGAGGTGGCGGCCGATGTCGGCTTCGCGCCGGTTCGGCAAGCCTGGCGCGGGTTCGCCTTGCCATTGGGCAGCATGATGAGCGTGAAGCTTGGCGGCGTCGAACATGCCGGGACTTTCGCCGGGCTGGGCGAAGATGGCGGGCTGATGCTGGAAATCGAGGGCGTGATGCGCAACTTCACCGCGGGCGATGTCCTGCTGCCAAACGGGGGCTGAACCGGCGCTTGAATTTCGCCGTCAGCAGCGAGACAATCATGTATATATGGTGTGACGTTGGGCGAAGATAGCCGCGAAAGGGGCCAAGCATGACCGATAAATGGCAAAAGCTGGGTGGCCGCAACAGCGACTACATGCGCGGCTTGTGGGATGGGTTGACGTCGGTCGATAGGGTGGTGATGCCAGAGTTTTACGCACCGATATTGCCGCCCCGTACGCAAATAACAGCCGATCGCCGGGCCGATGCCCGCGTTGGCCGGTATCTCACCCGCGCGTTGGAAGGCCTCGTCCAAGGTGACTGAAGCCGACCCACCGGCGGATGTGGATCCGTTGGCAGACCTGCCTCCGCACCTCAAAGCGATCTTGTTGCCTGAACAGCAAGGGCTGGTCCTGAGCGAGGTGCGGCGCGTCATCACCCAATCGGTGGCGTTTCGCGGGCCATTTCCGCCGCCTGCCATGCTGGACGCTTATGAACGCCATCTACCTGGGTTTCTGGCAAAGCTCATGGCCCGGGCCGAAGAGGCGCAGCAACACGAGCAGGAGATTGAGCGTCTGACGACAATTGGTCCATTGCACTATGCGCGACGCGGCCAATGGATGGGGTTCGCGATTGCTCTGGGCAGCCTGTTGGGTGCTGTCGGATGTGCCTATATCCAGCAACCGTATGTTGGAGCGGTGTTGGGGCTGGTTGGTCTGGCGCCGGTCATCGGTCATTTGGTGCGCAATCCGCTAGGCTCTGCCAGAAGAAGCGGCCCATCAGCCGACGCGCCGGCCGTTGCCGCACAGTCCCGCAGCGCTGATGCGCCTCCAAACGTGAAGCCGTAATGCAGGTTGCAGGGTGGCCGTGGCGCGGCAGAGGCAATTTAATGACATCCGACCTGCATCTTCGGCAGCATGCCGGAGTATTCCAACTGCCGGTTCGAACGGAGGCTTGATCCATGCTGCTGGTGGTCGATACCGGAAATACCAACACCGTGATGGCGGTGCATGACGGCGATCAGTGGCGCGGCATCTGGCGCATTTCGACCAACGCCCAGCGCACCGGCGATGAATATTGGGTGTGGTTGCAAACCATGCTGGGCAGCAGCGGCATCAAGCGCGAACAGATCACCGGGGCGGTGATCGGCACGGTGGTGCCGGCAGCGCTCTACGATATTCGTCGCCTGTGCCGCGACTGGCTCGATGTGGAGCCGCTGGTGGCGCGCGCGTCGCTCGACTGGGGCTTCGAGATCAAGATCGACAACCCCGACGAGGTCGGCGCCGATCGCTTGCTCAACACGCTGGCCGGCCATGTGCGATATGGTGGGCCGATGGTGATTATCGATTTCGGCACCGCCACCACATTCGATGTCATGGATCGTGATGGCGCTTATCTCGGCGGGGTGATTGCACCAGGGATTAATCTGTCGATTGAGGCGTTGCACCGCGCTGCCGCCCGCCTGCCGCGCATCGGCATCGGCCGGCCGCAATCGGTGATCGGCCGTTCGACGGTGCCTGCCATGCAGTCCGGGATTTACTGGGGCTATGTCGCGATGGTGGAAGGGCTGGTCGCGCGCATCCAAAGCGAGTATGGGGGCGGGCTGAAAGTGGTGGCTACTGGCGGCTTGGCATCGCTCCTCGCCGAAGGCACCGTTGTTATCGAGACAATCGATCCCGATTTGACGCTGGATGGGCTGCGGCTGCTGGCCGCGCGCAATCCGGCGCCGATGCTGTCGCGGGAGCGGGCGCGGTTGCCGGACCATGAGCATGAATGAACGATTTTTGTAGGAATTGACGAACAGAATGGATGCCTCGACGAGTGATTTTGCCTTCCTGCCGCTGGGTGGGACCGGCGAGATCGGGATGAATTTCAACCTTTATCGCTTCGGCGGCCGCTGGCTCGCGGTCGATTGCGGCATTGGCTTTGGCGGTGCGGCGCACCCCGAGGTCGAAATCATGATGCCCGATCCAGCCTTCATCGCCGAACGGCGGGAAACGCTGGTTGGGCTGGTGATTACCCATGCCCATGAAGACCATATCGGCGCGGTGGCGCATTTGTGGCCGCAACTGAATTGCCCGGTTTACGCGACGCCGTTCGCCGCCACTGTGCTACGGCGCAAGCTTGCCGAAGCCGGCCTGCTCAGCAAGGTGCCGGTGCATACCGTGCCGGCCGGCGGCAGCTTCACCCTCAAGCCGTTCCGCCTGCAATTCATCCGCATGGCCCATTCGGTGCCGGAATCCCAAGCCCTGGTGATCCGCACCGATGCCGGGACGATTTTGCATACCGGTGACTTCAAGCTCGATCCCAATCCCATGGTCGGCCCGCAATCGGACGAAGCCGCGTTGCGCGCGCTAGGGGATGAGGGCGTGCTGGCGATGATTTGTGACTCGACCAACGCCATGGTCGACGGCCATTCCGGGTCCGAAGGCGATGTGCGGCGCAATTTGACCGAGGTCATCGGCGGCTTGCGCGGGCGCGTGGCCGTGACCTGCTTTGCCAGCAATGTCGCCCGGGTTGAATCGGTCGCACTTGCCGCGCGCGCCGCCGGGCGCAGCGTTGCCATGGTTGGGCGCAGTCTGCGCAACCTCGACGCTGCCGCGCGCACCTGTGGCTATCTGAAAGGCATCGCGCCGTTCTTGTCGGAAGACCAGGCCAACGATGTCGATGACGATAATCTGCTGATCCTGATTACCGGCAGTCAGGGCGAAGATCGCAGCGCCCTCTCCCGCGTGGCGATGGATACCCATCCGCGCATCGAACTCGGCCATGGCGACACGGTGGTGTATTCCAGCCGGATGATCCCCGGCAATGAACGGGCGATCGGGGTGGTGCAGGACAGCCTGGTGCGCCGCGGCGTGCGGGTGGTGACGGATGAGGAAGCCCATGTCCACGTCTCCGGCCATCCGGCGCGCGATGAATTGCGCCGCTTGTATGAATTGGTGCGGCCGAAATTTTCGGTGCCGACGCATGGCGAATGGCGGCATCTGTCAGCCCATGCCGCGCTGGCGCAGGAACTGGGGGTAACGCCCATCCTGCTCGAAGATGGCGACGTGCTCGGCCTGACCCCCGGCACGCCAACGGTGATCGACAGCGCGCCGGTCGGCAAGCTGGTGCTTGACGGCAACCGGCTGGTGCCGCTCGTTGGCGGCGTGCTCGGCGCACGGCGGCGGATGCTGTTCAACGGGGTGGTGATCGCCTCGATCGCAGTCGATGCCAGCGGCAAGCTGGCGAGCCCGCCGAAAATCAGCGCGCCTGGCTTGCTTGATGCCGATGACGCGATGACCACCAGGGTAACGGCGGAACTGACCGAGGCAATTGACGAATTGCCGGAAGCGCTGAGGGCCGAGGACGCGCCGTTGTTGGATGCGGCCAAGGCGGCGCTGCGGCGGGCGTTGGGGAAAAGGTTGCAGAAGCGGCCCCTGGTGGATGTGCATCTTTTAAGGGTTTGAAGGGAAGGGATGCTTCTTTTTGTGAACAAAAAGAAGCAAAAAAACTTTATCCCGCGACTGCCTGGCCGTTGGCTCGGGTCCCTCCGCTGTCCCTCGGCGACCGTACCAAAGTATTAAAAAGTTTTTTTGGTTCTTTTTGTTCACAAAAAGAACTGCTTGCCTGCCTTAGGATCGCTTGATGTCCTTGACCCTCTACCCCGCCATAGACCTAAAAGACGGCGCCTGCGTCCGCTTGCGCCGTGGCGAAATGGCCGACGCGACGGTTTATTCCGACAATCCCGGCGCCCAGGCGCGTGCGTGGCAGGATGGCGGCTGCCGGTACATTCACGTGGTTGATCTGAACGGTGCCTTTGCCGGCAAGCCGGTCAATGCGGCGGCGGTGCGTGACATCATCGCCAACGTGAAGGTGCCGGTGCAGTTGGGCGGCGGGATACGCGATCTCGCGGGGATTGCGGCATGGCTCGAAGCCGGGATCAGCCGAGTGATTTTGGGCAGTGCGGCGGCGAAAAATCCGGGGCTGGTGATCGAAGCGTGCCGCGAATTTCCGGGCCGGATTGCGGTCGGGATTGATGCGCGGGACGGGTTTGTCGCGACCGAGGGCTGGGCGGAGATTTCGACCATTCCGGCCACCGATCTGGCGCTACGGTTTGAAGATGCTGGGGTGTCGGCGATTATTTTCACCGATATTGGCCGTGATGGGATGCTGGGCGGCGTGAATATCGAGGCCACGGTGGCGCTAGCCGAACGGATTTCGACCAAGGTGATTGCCTCGGGCGGGATTGGCAGTCTCGATGACTTGCGGGCTTTGAAGCTGGCGGCAGGTGGCCGGCTTGATGGCGTAATCGTCGGCCGGGCGCTCTATGACGGGCGAGTGACGTTGCCGGAGGCGCTCGCTCTTCTGGATAAAGGATCATGTTGAAATTGCGCGTGATTCCGTGTCTGGACGTCAAAGACGGCCGCGTCGTGAAAGGCGTGAGCTTTGTTGGCCTGCGCGACGCTGGCGACCCGGTGGAGCAGGCGGTGATTTATGATGCCGCCGGCGCGGATGAGCTGACATTTCTCGATATCACCGCGAGCCACGAAAACCGCGACACGATCCTTGATGTGGTGAGCCGCACGGCGGCGCGGGTGTTTCTGCCGCTGACGGTGGGTGGCGGCATTCGCGCGGTCGAAGACATTAGGCGGCTGCTGCTGGCCGGCGCCGACAAAGCGAGCATCAACTCGGCCGCGGTGGCGCGGCCGGAACTGGTGCGCGAAGCTGCGGAAAAGTTTGGTAGCCAGTGCGTGGTGGTGGCGGTCGATGCCAAGCGCACCGGGCCAGGGCAATGGTCGGTCTTCACCCATGGCGGCAGGCGCGACACTGGCACTGATGTGATCGACTGGTGCCGCCAGGTGGTATCGTTGGGCGCGGGGGAAATCCTGCTGACCAGCATGGACCAGGACGGCCAGGGCACGGGGTTTGACCTTGATCTGGTGCGCGCGGTGTGTGCGGCGGTGCGGGTGCCAGTAATCGCGTCTGGTGGCGTCGGCACGCTGCGGCATTTCGTCGAAGGCGCCGAGGCTGGCGCCACCGGGCTGCTGGCGGCGAGCGTATTTCATTTTGGTACCTTCACCATTGCCGAGGTGAAGGCGGAATTGGCGCGCGCGGGGCGTCCCGTGCGCATGCAGCGCAACCTGGCGGCATAGAGGGATCGATGGCCAAGACGACGAAAAAGGCGGCATCGAAGAAAGTTGCGGTGAAAAAGGCCCCGACCACGAAAGTGCCGGCGAAGCGGCTCAGCGTGCGCAAACTGCTCAACAAGCGCATTGCCCAGGCGGTGTCGATCCATGGCACCAACACCGGCGTGCTCGATCGGCTTGCCTCGGTGATCGCCAGCCGGCGCGGCGCGGACCCGGAACTGAGCCATTCGGCGCGGCTGCTGTCACGCGGCACCGCTAAGGTGGCGCAGAAATTCGGCGAAGAAGCGGTCGAATGCGTGATTGAGGCGATATCGGGCAACCGGGCGGCCTTGATTGCCGAAAGTGCCGATGTGCTCTATCATTTGTTGCTGCTGTGGGAAGATGCCGGGGTGGCAACCGGTGAGGTTTGGGCGGAACTGGAACGGCGGGAAGGGATTTCCGGCATCGCCGAAAAAGCCAGCCGCAATTTGCCGGCACGGCTGACGCAGACGACGAAAATACCGTAAAAATTCACGCGGGGGCGCGATGCCGGTCAAAGGTTTAGGGGTTTACGACCCGCAAAACGTGTTCGCCAAAATTCTGCGCGGCGAAATCCCGAGCAATCGCGTATTCGAAAACGACTACGCCATTGCCTTTCACGATATCGCCCCGGTAGCGCCGATCCACGTGCTGGTGATCCCGCGTGGCGCCTATATTTCCTGGGCGGATTTTTCCGCCAAGGCGTCAGACGCGGAAATCGCCGGCTTCGTCCGCGCGGTTGGGCAAGTGGCGCGCGATCTCGGCCTTGAAGCGCCGGGCTATCGGCTGTTGGCCAATATGGGCGAGGATTCCGGCCAGGAAGTGCCGCATCTGCATGTGCACGTCTTCGGCGGGCGCAAAATGGGGCCGATGCTGACATGAACACCAAGGCCCAAAACCAGGCGCTGCTGGCCGGTTCGGTGACCTTGTCGCTGGCGCTTGGCACGCGGTCGGCTTTCGGGCTGTTCCTGGTGCCGCTGGCAGCCCAGGGCATTTCGGTCGCCAACGTCGCGCTGGCGATTGCCATCCATAACCTCGCCTGGGGGCTGTTCCAGCCGGTGGCGGGTTCCTGGGCGGATCGGCGCGGGGCGAGTGGCGCGCAGGTTTTTGGCGGAATTTGCTACGCGGCGGGCTTCGCCCTGCCGGCGTTGGTGCCCGCGACCTGGAGCGTGATGCTGGGATTGGGCCTGCTGACCGGGATTGGCACTGCGTTTCTGGGCTGGGGCGTGGCGATGGCAGGCGTTGCCCGCGCCTTCCCACCCGAACAGCGCACGGCCGCCGCCGGGATGGCCTCGGCCGGCGGATCGGTCGGGCAGATGCTGTTCCTGCCGATCGTGGCCGGGGCGATCGCCTATGGCGGGGCGAGTCTGGCCCTGCTGGTCTTGGCGGTGGCGATGCTGGTGGCTATTCCGCTCGGGCGGCCGCTGGATCGGGCGGCGATGGTGGTGCCGGCGCCGCGCAAATCGATGGCGGCAATCCGGCACGCGCTGGGCGATCGCAACTTCATTTTGCTGACCCTAGGGTTTTTCACCTGCGGCTTCCAGTTGGCATTCCTGGCCACGCATCTGCCGGGCTATCTGACCTTGTGCGGCATGCCCGCATCAACCGGCGCCTGGGCGCTGATGCTGGTCGGTGGCGCCAACATCATCGGCAGTTATGCCTGCGGCCGGATCGGGCAGATCGTCCCGCCGCAATGGTGCCTGGCGGTGATCTACACGCTGCGCGGGGTGGCGATCTTGCTGTTCTGGCTCGGGCCGAAAGACACGCTGACCACCGCATTGTTCGCTGTGGTGATGGGGCTGCTATGGCTCGGCACGGTACCGCTGACCAACGGGGTGATCGCGCGCAGCTTCGGGATATCAGACATCGGCGCGCTGTTCGGGGTCTGCTTCATCAGCCACCAGATCGGCGGCTTCATCGGCGCCTGGGTCGGCGGGCTGATGTTCCAGTTCACCGGCGGCTACGACATCGCCTTCATTGCCACCGCGGCATCAGGCCTGGTGGCGGCCGCGTTCAACCTGCCAATCCGACTGCCACGCGCCGTAACCGCTTAAGGGAAAAAATTATGACCATCCGCAATGCCGGCATCCACCGCACCAACGTCGGCGACATCGCGATCACCGCGCTTAATGATGGGATGTTTGACGCCGGCACCGGCGTGCTGGTCGGGATCGCGCCTGACGAAGCCGAGCGGCTGGAAGTCGCCGCGTTCCGCAAGCTGCCGCCGCGCATCACCATTTCAGCGTTCCTGGTTGAGATCGGCGCGAAGAAAATCCTGATCGACACCGGCAGCGCCAACGCCTTCGGCCCCGCCCACGGCTTCATGCGCGCAGGCCTTGCATCACTCGGCGTCGCGCCCGGCGATATTTCCACCGTGTTGGTCACCCACGCCCATATCGACCATGTCAGCGGGCTGATCGATGACGCCGGCGCGGCCTATTTCCCCAATGCGGAAATCGTCATCAACGCAGTTGAAACCGACTTCTGGCTGAATGCCGATATCGCCGCCAAAGCACCGGAGGCAGCGAAAAGCAGCTTTGACCTCGCGGCGCGCTGCCTGGCGCCCTACAAGGACCGCACCCGGCTGGTGAAGCATGGCCAGTCAGTGATGCAAGGCGTCATGGTGCAGCATCTGCCGGGCCACACGCCGGGGCATAGCGGGTGGATTCTGGCCTCTGGCGATGACAGTTTGCTGGTCTGGGGGGACGTTGTGCATATGCCCGGCATCCAGTTCGCCAACCCCGAAGCCGGCATGGCGTTCGATACCGATGCCGATATGGCGCGGGTCAGCCGGCGCAAAACCTTCGATATGGCCGCGACCGATCGGTTGCGAGTGGCGGGGGTGCATTTGGACTTTCCGTGTTTTGGCCATGTTGCCAAAGTGGCGGAAGGCTATGCGTTCGTGCCGGATGTTTGGGTGGCCTGACGAAGGAAGAATCTACTTTGTTTGAAAACAAAGTAGCAAAAAAACTTTGTCACTTTACTCCCTGGCCGTTGGCCGGGGAGCTTACCGCAGTCGTACGGCAACCGTACTAAGTATTAAAAAGTTTTTTTGGTTCTTTTTGTTCACAAAAAGAACATACTTACTTACTTGCTTCCCACACCCCAGAATTCCCCGAAGCGCGCCCCTCATCCCGCAGCTTCTCCAAATGCGCGACCACACTGCGTTCGGCCATCCGATGCAAGCGTGGATCAACCTGGGCGTAGAGCACCAGCACCATTTCCCCGGGGGTTTTCGGGCCGGTGGCCATGCAGGCGAGGATCGCGTCTTCCCGCTGGGTGCGATGGACCAGCAAGCCGCGCACGAACGCATGCGGGCGGGTGATCGGCGGGCCGTGGCCGGGCAGGTACATCGTGTCATCCGGCCGGGCGAGCAGCTTGCGCAGGCTTTCGAAATAATGGGTCATGTTGCCATTCGGCGGGCTGACGACGCTGGTTGACCACGACATCACGTGATCGGCGGAAAACACCACGCCGCCCGCGCCGGCAAAACAAATATGGTCGGCCGCATGGCCCGGCGTGTGCAACGCGGTCCAGCCCGCAACGCTGTCGCCTTCGGCCAGGCCGATATCGGGTACAAACCGATCATCCTGCGGGGTGTGCCAGCCATAAACCTTTGCGCCGGTCGCCGCCTTCATCGCCGGTAGGCCATCGACATGATCGGCGTGGGTGTGGCTGAACAAAATCCGCGCAACCTTGCCGCCAGTTGCCTCCAGAACCGCCGCCAGATGGTCCGCGTTGTCCGGACCGGGGTCGAGCACCGAATAGCCGTCATCGCCCGCGATCAGATAAGTGTTGGTGCCGCGATAGGTCATCGGCCCGGGATTGGGCGCGACAATGCGGGAAATGCCAGGGGCCACCGGCAAGGGGACGCCGCGCGGCGGTTCGGGTTCGGTCAGGAAGGACATGGGGCGCCTCGGGTGATTTTCCCCATCGTTGCCGCATGGCGGTGGTTTCGGCAACCTCTGGCGGAGAAAGGAAGCAAGTTGTTCTTTTTGTGAACAAAAAGAACCAAAAAAACTTCATCTATTCCTGGCCGTTGGCGTGCCAACT